>NZ_SFBY01000025.1:0-13211 GCF_007095505.1 Microcystis sp. M_QC_C_20170808_M3Col | reverse complement strand
AAAAAAGTTAAGGAAAGCACTAGAAAGATTTAAAGAGGCTTGTTGTAATACCTGCGATGGTACTTCGCTTAACCACTCATACTCTTTTTTTAGAGAAGGCAGCAGCTTAATTATTTCGTTTCTGCTTAATCCTTTTCCAGTTTGCTTGTAAGTTTCAGATGTCAAGTTTAGAGCGTAATTGTAAAACCATCTAGCACAGCCAAACGACTTGGCAAGCAAAACTGATTGCTCACTGGTCGGATAGATTCTGTACTTGAATGCTTTTAGCATTTTGCTTACCAAACTACATTTACTGTGGTAAACTATTTAGCTAGAAATGTCAAGCCGTCCTCCGCTACGCTAAAGGACGGGGTTTTAGACCCAAATTTTCGATAAATATCATCGGTACGGGCAGCCATGATAAAGTCATTTTGATGTAATCCGCCCACGTCATGGGTCCACCAAGAAACGGTAACTTTACCCCATTCTGTCAATAAAGCGGGGTGATGGCCTTCTTTTTCCGCTGCTTCTCCCACGGCATTAGTAAAGGCGATTGCCCCTTGAAAATTGGCAAATTTATAGAGTTTTTGCAGACGGGGAATACCCTCGTATTCTAAGAGATTCCAATCGGGAATTTTAGCCTTTAAAGCGGTAATTTCCTCGGCAGTGATAGGAGAAGAACCCGATTGATAAGGTTGACATTTTTGTTGGGCAAGTTCGGTCATAGGGGTATCAATCCAGATTTTTTACCTTTATTATAGAGGAAAATCCCCCAGAGAAATTTTCTATTCTTCCTCTGACTCTGGAGAACTTACCCAAGGAGTAGAAGATTCGGCAGCTTTCGGGAAAGAAAAAGATTTTTTTGGAGGAGAAGGCAATAATTCCAATTGTCGATTACCGGTTTTATAGCTAGTTTTATTTTTATGCTCTCCCCGTCGTCGTTGGGAGGTTTTTTCCTCCGTGGTATTTTCGGCTATCACTTCATACAAAATCGCCCGTTTATCCTCTTGTTGACCTTTTCTTAAAACCCGTCCTAAACGCTGAATATATTCCCGGGTGGAACCGGTTCCCGATAAAATAATCGCGATGCGCGCTTCCGGCACATCAACCCCTTCATTAAGAACATGGGAAGTCACCAGAATTTTGTATTCTCCCTGACGAAAACGGGTCAGGATTTCATGGCGTTCTTTCACGGGAGTTTGATGGGTTATGGCAGGTATTAAAAAGCTCTCGGAAATGCGGTAAACTGTGGCATTATCGTTGGTAAAAATTAAAATTCGTTCCGGATGGTGTTCACAGATTAACTCGGCTAAAACCCGCAATTTTCCCTGGGTTCCGGAGGATATTTCCTTCGACTCCCGGTGGGCCAACATGGCCCGGCGCCCTTCGCTACTTCTGGCACTAATCATGACAAAATTTTGCCAACCATCTAAACCAGACAAACTGAGATTATTTTTTCTTAAAAAATCATTGCGAATTTTAATTGCTTCTTGATATTTTTCCTGTTCTTTGGCAGATAGTTTCACTTTAATTTGAATTATTTCATGATCGGCTAGGGCTTTTCCTGACAAGTCTTGGGGACTTTTTTGATAAACAATTGCACCAATAAGATAATCTAAATCTTGATGACTACCATCACCGCGATCCGGTGTTGCTGTTAAGCCTAAACGATAGGGTGCGATCGAATCTTCCGCTATTTTCCGAAAGAAATCCGATGGTAAATGATGACATTCATCAAAAATCAAAAAAGCGTAACGATTGCCAAGAGTTTCTGAATAAATTGCCGCACTTTGATAGGTGGCGATTAAAATAGCACTATTATCCTTAGAACCTCCCCCTAATAATCCCACCTCGGCATCGGGAAAAGCCGCCAACATCTGGGCATACCACTGGTGCATTAAATCAATAGTCGGCACGATAATTAAGGTACTCCGGGGAGTCGATTGTAGAGCTAATTGGGCAAGATAGGTTTTGCCGGCAGCGGTGGGAAGGACAATGACACCCCTTCTCTGGGATTTTTTCCAAGCGATTAACGCTTCCGTTTGGTGGGGGTAGGGTTCCCGTTCAAAACTGGCAATTAATTCTAAATTGTTAAAAGCTTTTGCTTCATCTTGGAAGTTAATGCCCTCCTCCTGTAGAGTTTCCACCAGAGGACGATAATGAAGTGCCAAAATGCGAAATCTTTCAATACGATCATCCCAAGTGGCAAAATCTAGCCATTTTTTCCCTTTTGGTGGTGGATGGAGAATTAAGGTTCCTCGCTCATATTTGAGGGTGGGTAAGCGCATTTTTCAGTAAACAGTAAACAGTAAACAGTAAACAGTAAACAGTAAACAGTATAAGTGAACTGAAAACTTACATCTGATAACTGATAACTGATTCAAGGCTGACGGCTGCAAGATAGCTTATCGCTAGATCATATTTATCGGGCTAAAAAAAAAGAGTGTGAATTAACACACTCTCAGCATATCGAAACAGCCAAAGTTTTGCAATAGATTAAATCTTTTCGGTTAGCTTAGTCAGAACGCGATTGGAACGTTCCACAAAAGCTTGCATTCCCTCGGCATCAAATCCCTTTTGAGCGATTAAAGCTAAATCATAAACGTGCTGACAGAGCATTTTCGCTAATTGTGCCGATGGAGATTCGCCGCTACCGGTAACAATACTTCCCTGACTAATCTGGACAATTTGTTGAATTAGGGGATGATTAGTATTAATCATCAGAATATGTTCTTCGGGGAAAGCCATGGCTTTTTGTTGCATCATTGCCGTCATTTCCTGTAAGCGTCGCATTGCTTCTGGAAGTAAGACAATTGCCGGGGGAGTACCTTGGGGATCATCGGATTTCAAGGCTTCAGTTTTGATATTGATGCGAGAATTATCGAGGGCTTTGGCGAAGATTTCTTTGATCAATTCAGCCCGGCTTTTATTACTAGCGGGATCGATAATTTCACTAGCTTGATCCTGTTCGAGCAGCGTCGAGTCTAATTCAGAATCAACCCGGGTGAATTTCACATCAGAGTATTCTCTTTCTAGGAAAGGAATAAAGTAATTAGTATCGATGAAAGAATCAAAGAAAAGGATTTCTAAACCTTGATTTTTGTAGAGTTCAACGTAGGTGGATTGGCTACGAGGATCGGTACAGTAAAAAACTCGATTTTCGTGGCGTTCTTTATGGCGTTCTAGGTAGGCTTTGAGAGTAGTATAACCTTCCTGTTCGATCGCTTCTAGGGGAGTTTTCGCCGTTGCTTCTTGCCAGGCGTCACCTTCAGCGGTTTGCACTGCCACTTGTACCGCAGTTTCTTCGGGTTTGTAGGTAGTCCGATAGATTAAAATATCTTCTACCTGTTGTTTAAATTTATCCTCTTTCAAGGAACCAAATTTAATAAAAGTTCCCACATCTACCCAACAACGAATATATTCTTTTGCGTCTTCGTCATAGAGCGATTTGAGGCGATCGGCAATTTTTTTGGCAATAAAATCGGCAATACGGCGAACGGTGCGATCTTTGGTTAAAGCACTTCGAGACACATTTAAAGGAATATCTGGACTATCGATAACTCCTCGCAAGGGCATCAGGAAATCGGGAATAATTTCTTCGCAATGCTCGCTGACAAAAACCTGATTACAGAATAACTTTAACTGTCCTTTTGAGACATCCACATCCGGTCTGAGTTTGGGAAAATAAAGAATGCCATTGAGCAAGAAAGGATAATCGGTATTCAGATGTACCCAGAGTAAAGGTTCTTCTTGGAAAGGATAGAGATAACGATAGAATTCTAGGTAGTCTTCTTTAGTCAGATTTTGAGAAGATTCTTTCCATAAAGCCCGTTGTTGATTAATCACTTCCCCATCAATTTTAATGGGAACGGGCATAAAATCTGAGTAGGTTTTGACTAACTGGCGAATGCGGGCAGGTTCTAAATATTCCTCTTCCTCATCCATTAAAGTTAGGGTGATAGTCGTGCCGATTTGGCTGCGGGAAGAATCGGTTAGTTCAAACTCTGGAGAACCATCACAAGACCAATGGACAGGGGTAGCACCTTCTTGATAGGAAAGAGTATCAATCTCTACCTTTTTAGCCACCATAAAAGCCGAATAAAAACCTAGTCCAAAATGACCGATTAAATCCTTGGCTGATTTTTGGTATTTAGTGATAAATTCTTCCGCACTGGAAAAGGCAACCTGGTTAATATATTTCTTGATTTCTTCCCCCGTCATCCCGATACCATTATCGGTAATTGATAGAGTACGATTTTCTTTATCGATGGCGATATTAATTTCTGGTTCGGGGACTTCTCCTCTTGCTTCTCCTGCTAAAGAAGCCATTTTTAATTTCGAGATAGCATCCACACTATTAGATATCAATTCCCGCAGAAAAATTTCATGGTCAGTGTAGAGAGATTTTTTGATAATAGGGAAGATATTCTCGGTATGAATCGTGATATTACCTTTTTCTAGTACCGTCATACGTTCAATCACTAAGGGCTTGACTATTCTAACTTTTTTATTTTGCTCGATGATGGCACTATTGATCACAGAGCGATTGCCCAACTTCTTCTAGGGGGATAACCGTACCGATAAACGGATTCGAGAACTCGATCGCAAAAATCAGGGATAATTGCCGGATTATCGGGGTTATTTAGCACTTTTTGACTTTAGCAATCCGATTGAAGCGGAATTGCAGTAGCTCTACTGTTCAATTTGCAGATATCCCTCAATCACAATATCGGGATTGAGATAATTAACCGTGACATTTTCTAACTGTAAAGCTTGGCTCATTAACTGGAAACCTAAATCACCCACGGCAGTAGGTGCCTTGATTCCCCCGATGATTTTGGGCGCAATAAAAGCGATAATTTTTTGTACCATGCCCTCAGCGATGGCAGCCGCGCTTAAACCGCCGCCGCACTCCCACAAAACCTGACAAAATCCCCTCTGATAAAGATTTTCCATCACTAAAGTGGGTGTCACCTCGGTTAGTTCGATCACTTCCACGCCTTTTGTTAATAATTGTTGCTTAAGCTTGACATTAGAATCAATTTGTGTATAGACAAGCGTGGGAAATTGACTGGTATCCCAAAGATGGGCGGAGGAGGGTAAATCGAGCGATCGAGTCATGACCACGCGCAGGGGATTATGATCGGAGAGGCCGTGAGTGGTTAGGAGAGGATTATCTTGACGGACAGTGCTACCGCCGACGATAATCGCATCACAGGCCGATCGCAATTGATGGACTATTTGGCGAGAAGCAGGGCTAGTAATCCAAGTGCTATGACCAGTAGTAGCGGCAATTTTGCCATCGAGAGTCATGGCATATTTGAGGATACCGAAGGGTTTTTTAGCGGTAATGCGATGGATAAAACCCTGATTGAGTTGAAGACATTCGGACTCCTCCACTCCCACCAGCGTCTCGATGCCTGCCGATTCTAATCTTTGAATACCTTTCCCCGCCACCAGGGGATTAGGATCGATCATCCCCACCACCACTTTTTTAATGCCCGCTCGCATAATTGCCTCGCTACAGGGGGGAGTACGTCCATCGTGGTTACAGGGTTCAAGATTGACGTATAAAGTGGCACCACGAGCTTTTTCTGCCGCCTGTCTCAGGGCGAAAACTTCCGCATGGGGTTGTCCGGCCTCCGGGTGAAAACCTTCGCCGATAATTGTCCCCTCTTGAACGATCACAGAACCCACCAAAGGATTAGGAGAAGTCCGCCCCAAGGCTTGCCTAGCAAGGGTTAGACATCTTTGCATCATTGTGCGATCGAATTCCGTTGCCTGGGCCATGGTTGATTTCTCCAAAGGAGGGGAGACTTTATCAGTGATCAGTGGGAATTATAAATTATAAATTATGAATTATGAATTGGGAGATGGGGGAGCGGGGAGAAAAAAGCTGACGGCTGATGGCTGATAGCTAAAAATATGCGTCCCATGTTTGCCTCTTTTGGAATTGCGATCGCCAAAACTTCGTTGACATTTGTTTCTAAATATGCTGTAAAAGCGGGCATTCCTGAGAAGTTAAAGCTGAAAAAAACTGCCGTGGCCGTGTCGAATACGCGCAATATCAGTAAGGCTAGTATGAAGCTTAATGACGCTTTATCGCGCATGGAAGTTAATCCCGAAACCTACGAAGTGCGTGCTTACGGGGAATTATTAATCTGTGAACCCGCTACGGTTTTACCCATAGACCAACGCTATTTCCTATTTTGAATTCTGGTTTTTTTAAAACCCTATTTTTTGGGTGTTTTGGAATGCAGGAAGCTAAAGGATAGGCGGTTAAAATCCGTCTTAGCGGATTCTTTAAAAAATAAGACTAAGTATTAAACCAAATGCACTACCGAATAAGGTAATGATCATCAAAATAATGCTAGTAAAGGTTTTACTATAGCCTCTTTCTTGAAAATCGTTCGTTACTTGCTGGGCTAAGTGATACACCCCGAAAGAGAAGTAGAACGTAGCAAAAGCGAATAAAGTTGCGAGAAAAAATCCGATCAATAAGCCGACAAATCCGCCTATAAATCCTCCTGACAAAATACCAATTAATAGCCCGATAAGATAAAGAATTTTTTCAGATAGGGCTTCTATACTGGGAGTAATCAAGGAAAATACTTGAAGAGGATATTTATTAATAAAATAGACACTGGCTAATGCGGCTCCTAATGCACCAATAAAATTTTTATTTTTTCTATCTTGAGTTGCTCCCCCGTATCCTCCAACGGCGGCAAGGCTAGAATTAAATAATAGGGAATTAGGATCAAAGTGTTTTCCAAAAATTTGATTTAAGTAATTTCCTAATAAGTTCGCAACAATCGCACCGACAATCGCAGCAGCAGTATTGCTGAGTCTGTATCGTTGTTTTCTGAGTATCCATTCTCCTAAATCGCCAAGCCAAGTTAAGAAACCAATCGAGATAATAATTAACCAATAGGGTTGAGTTGCTAATTTCATTGTCCAATCAATTGCGATCTTTTTTGTTAGTGATATTCCTACAAAAATCGCACTAATTGTAATTATTAAAAATGTCAGTAAATAAAGAGGGATAAAGCTTATTGTCGGGAAAATCAACCATTTTTGCTCACGTTCTGATAATTTGTTTGTAAAGTAAGAAGTGATTATGTCAATGTTAAAGAGTTTAAACATTATCAAAATTGGGGTGATAGCTAAACTGCCTAAAACTACGATAGTAAAAAAGCTAAAGCAAAAAATTGAAATTAATTCTCTCAATAATAAAAGAGGATTTTGGGTGAGTATTATTTCTTTAAAAGTGAAAGAAAAGTTGTTATATTGACCGATAATAAACAATAAGATAACAGGAATTATAAATGTAACGAGAATTGCTGGATGAGAAATATTATTGGGATTTTTGAGAAATTTTTTAAGTTGTCTAGAAAGTTGACTTGTTTTAATTTTATGGATTAAGTATTGCCCATCTTCTTGAAAATCAAATTTATGAAATAAAAGCTTAATATCATTCCATATTCTTTTGAGTAATTGAAATGTATTTATGTCTGGTTCTATCGTCAACTGAACATTTGTAATGATTTGAGCCAAAATATCATTGATTTGCTGAATTGCATTTAATTTATTGAAGTCTGAAATTTTATTTATATTATTATTTAGCAATTGAGGATTTACTATTTTATCTGGACTTAAACGTAAATCAATATAAGAACGTCGGCTAACTGCTATCGTGTAAGATTTTTCCTCTAAAAGTAGGATTGCAGCAAGATAATCTATATTTAATAGTAAAATCAGAAAGTTTAAAGAAATTCTATAGAGCCTAAAATATCTAAATGTGTTAGTTGTTGAACCCTCAGACGATAAGATAATCTGTTGAGGTTCGTATAATTTATCAAGTTCAAGTTTTCTTTGTATGATTTCTTCAACTTTTTCATTATCTTTTCCTTCAGCTTCATAGACTTCAATGAGTTTGTCAAAAGTCTTAATGAGTTGCTCGTGATCTTTGCCAAATAATCTTTCTTGAAAATCTAAAAATGCTAATAGTCGAGATTCAAACTCTTCATCAGTACTGTAACGATAAGCAAAGTCCCTGCTGCCCTTACTTGGGACATCCTCAAAGGCAACATTGTAATGAACATAGCTTCTCCAGTCATCATCTTTGACAATAAGTGGACTGACAGTTAATTTGATTTTGTAACAAATGTGTTTACTAGGTGGAATAAATAATGTATAACCTTTTAAGTCGGTTTTCCAGATTTTTACACTAGGTGCAAAAGTCATTGGAAAGAGACTTGTGCCAGAGGAATCTTCAAGATAGCTGTCTCTTTCAAAAAACAATTGTTCATCTATGTAGAATTTTTGAACAATCCAACCTGGCCCATACATTATCCCCATCGGCTCCAACGGTTGTCTAGCAATTCCCCAGTAATGTAACTCTTTTTCAATTAAAATATTTTTACCTTCAGGAATAATTTCCCATGAGTAGCCAGAAGACTTACAAAAGTTTTCAATTACTATTTTAGTATTTTTTTCAGCAGTTAAATTTAAAAAGCCTTGCTCTTGCAAGCAGTGTTGATTAAAAAAGCTTGCATTCTCAAAAGACTCAAATAGCAAAATTGTCAGTTTACCATCTTGACGTAAGGTATGGATTCCTTCGCGTTTAGTTCCTACATTAGCTGTTAACACATAATACTCTTTTGCTTTTTCTTTCTCACTCTCAGCTATTTCTTTGGACGGTAAAGTAACTTGATTTTTCTCAAGATTATCTTGAGGTTCAATAATTTCAAATAAATTATACTGTTCTTTAGTTAAACTATTGCCTAGTAGTTCCCCAATAATCAGATGCTTATTATCTGGTGTTAAAAAAGCTAAGGTCGTCAAATTTTCTAATTTGAAATAGATTGGATATTTGGCAAGAGCTAAAACTTCGCCATTATAAGAACCAGCAACAGTTATTAAATTGCCTTCTATAAATTTTTGGAAAATAAAAGTAATAGTAGATTGATGTATATGAGACTCACCAAATTTCTGACTATCTCGTAGTCTATAAGAGGCAATATTACCATGTTTAATACCGACTAATAGAGTTTGACTATCTTCTGAAATTGAGAACGTATTAATATTTTCAATTTCACTTTGATAATTTAACAGGAGCGGAGTTACGTCTTGAGTTTGTAAATTAATTAAACGTAAACCATGAGACAAATCTGCATCCTCATAGGAATCATTTTTAAATTTGGATGTAACTAGAAATTCTGCATCGTTTGATAAAATTATTTTTTTCCAAAAATATTCATCATTTTCTTCAATTTGTGGTAATAATCTATAACCAATTGGGGTAACTTGATTGGTTTTTAAATTATGTAATTGAAAACATTTTCTTTTTGTTTCCCTTAAAGCCCATTGACCATTTTGGCTGACGGCTCTATAAATAAAAGGAGGATTGGATTGTTTTTCTTTATTTTCTGCGAAAATTTGTGCTAAAAACCATTCATCAAAAGTATTGTCTTCATAAACAAAGATTAACCAAAGTTGATTAATACTTTTGGCAACACCACTAATAACAATGTTTTTTCTTCGATATTTAAAAGACCTTAATTTTAAGGTATTAACTTGTTGACCCGTTACCGAATCTGTGACAACTAAAAGATTAGGTTCCTGTCGAAAAAGAACCCATGCACCATCAAGAGTAATGGCAATTTTATAATTAAAATCAAATCCTACAGATGCCATAGTTCAATGCCCCCGTTATTACTTTGAGAAATAGTCCATTGACCATCAGGTGTCAAATCCTCTAGTTTGATGTGAGAGGGTAATTTAGTTTGTAATTGATGGAGCGGTAACTTTCTACGTTTTTGGAGGGTATTTCCAATATTTCTGACAAAATTATAGGTTTTCTTCACAAACCAATCATAAGTTCCCCACCCTGAATAATGTTTATAGTGAAGTCGTAAAATTTTATTTTCATGGTGTCTGTATGGATAAACGTAGGGTGGTAATTTTTGACCAAGTTCATTCCAACGAGAATATTGAGGATACAATTTTGTATAACTTAATATCTGTTCGATTACTTGACCGACTTTCTCTAGCTCAATGGGACTAAACAAATTTTCTTTGAGTTTATTTTTAATGGGGATTTGATAAATTGCTTCCCACCCAGAAACAAGAGTCAAATGTTGAGGCGTAAATTTAAGATATTTCGTTGAAATTTTGTCAGGAAGAGGAATGATTAAGTGCAGACAACCTTTTTGTAAATTCCAAATCTTAATAAATTCATGATTGCCAGCAACGAGCCAAGAGGCATCATCACTAATTGTGACCGCTATAACTCCTTTCCAATCTCCATCTTCATAATCAATCATATCTGTACGAAGGAAAATAAATGAGGGATTTTCTGAATTAGATACTCCATATTCAACGAAATTTTGGAATGACCAATCTTTTGATAATTTAACTTTTTTATTGCTACCAGGAACAAAACCTTCTGATTTTATTTTAATATTTTTCTCTTCATTAACATCAAAAAAAGATGAATGAAATTTATTATAAAAAGTTTCCCAAAAATCTTTTTCAAGATCAATCAAACATAAGCATCCTCTCGCTGTTCCAATCGCTGCATATTTAGCATTTAAACTAAGAGCAATACAATTTATTCGATCTTTATGACTCACCCCAAAACAGAGAATTGAGTCCTCTTCTTCTAAATTCCATAATTCAAAGATCGTTGCGGGTATTAATTCGGGGCCATAACCGTCAAAATAAGAGTAATATTTTGAAGAATGTAGCCTAGTGTGTGATGATCCAGTTGCTAACCACTTGCCATCAGGACTAATCGCTAACACGGAAATTGTAATCTTTTCTTTGATTTGTTCCTCTGGTATTGCATCAATTACTTCCTGCCATCCATAGTCGTTGCCTATATTTTCTAGACTGCGACGAGCCACAGAATAGGTTTCCTTGATTATTAGTTCTTTAAGCAGTTGCCCTGTTTTTAAATCCCATTTTTTAATTAATCCATCACCATAGCCTGTGGTTACAGCGAACTTACCATCATCACTAATTGCCATTGCATGAAAAATATTACCCCCTGCGATAGTCCTCACTAAAGAATCTTGAGGTGAAATCATTTCAACTTTTATCGGTTTTAACCAAGCATATTCCCGCCAATCTTTAATCTGCTCTAAAAAAGGTTCTAGTTTCGGTTCATCAACCTTCATCAATTTTCCAAGTAACTGCCCTGGTAATTGATATTTATCCCGTTGTAAAACATTTGCTGATTGCTCAACTGCCCTAAAGATTAACTCCAAAACTCGTCTTTCTTCATTCGAGAAAACAAGCTGAGACTCCAACGCCAAACGATAATCTTCAATTAACGATTGAACCTCTTTTTTTCGGGATAACTTGTAGTCAAGAAACATGAAATCCGTCAAAATTTCATACAAATCCTCTACCGCCTCTCCTTTTGTCAAATGAAAAGGCAAATCCAACATCGTATCTAAATCTTCTGGCAAAAAATCTTCAAACTCATTCATGGCGACGTTTTTTCATCTCCTTTCTTTTTTCCCAAAGGTTAAAATCAACTTGAGAAATATTCCTATGAATTTCCTGAAATGTTACTGGATAATCATTCTCTGTAAGTCCATGTAAAAAATCTTGGTAACTTGAGTGATAGATGCCGTAACGCTTTTCATTATCTTTCATAATTTCATGTAAAAATTGTCTCCATTTTAATAAAATGTCCTGAACTGTTAAAGGCTCTGCCCCAGAATAATCACAAACTTTACGCTGAGAAACAGCTTGTTTAACTGCGGCTAAAACAATTACAATTTTAATCTTTTCCAAAGGTAAAGGATCATCCGTCATTCCCATTCGTCGCCAGTGAAAAATATAATACTTGTATAGCCCTTTTGGAAATTGTTCTAGTGTTAAATCTTTATATTCTCCTTCTTCTATATCTGAAATAATACACCTCAAATATAGAAAATTATTTTCACTTTTATCACTAATTTTATCAGTAAAATCTTCAATTGTCTCCTCTCTTTCCGCTATTTGAAAACGTAGCGTCTCACTTCTATTAATTCGATTTTCAATGTAAATTTTGACATCTCGTCCACTATCAGCCTGATATTTATCATCCAATAAATTCAACGACTTAGAAGGCGCATAAACTGCCATCGGAACATCAACACCTCTCCTTAAAGTTAGAATAAAATAAACTCCATTCGGTAAATGAGGCGGCAAAAAAAGGATATTTGAAACACTTCTATAATTAACTTGATCTACCTCATCTAAAGCATCAACAACAATAACAATTGGATTTTCAGTTTCTTTTTGGGCAGACTCATTTAATAATTTGTCTAGAAAATTTCCATCCTGTGTCGCATTAGGTGGCAACGAGGGATAGTCCAACTGATAACGTTCAATTAATTGATTACAAATACTTTCAAGAAACTGTTCAGCACGAGTGAGATTGATTAATGAACGATTAAAATAAGCAATACAGCCAGTATCCTGAACATACTTAGCCAAAATCGCAGTTTTTCCCTGTCCAGGATCACCAATAACCGTAAAATAACCCTTAGAATTGCTGGTAATAAATGAATTGATTTCATCAAATACATATTCACGCCCAACAAAATCCTGAGTTTCCTCGGCAATCAAAGTCTGAAATTGAGGAGGTATATTCTTAATTTCATAACGGTTTTGTTTGACCTGCTCCTTAACAGGCGGCTCCAGTCAATAAAAATTCTGATTAACCGTTACATTAGAACCTGCTTCTGCAATAAATCCAAGATTCTTAATGATTTTAATTGCTTGAGCTTGCTTGTCGAGGTTTTGCTTGGCTACGGTTTCTGCTAATTGCTTAAATACTCCATCTTTTTCAATTAATGTCGCCATTATTTGTATCGGTTCTGCCAAGGCATCTGTATTATCTTCCGAAGACCCTTCCAATTGTTTAAGCGTGTCAGGTGACTTTTCAGCCAACTGTTTTTTGATTTGCTCAACACTTTCCTCGACAATGACTTCCCCTGTTTTATTGAAAATACCAACTAAGACAAGAGCAACTATTCCTGCAAGGGTAAATGGTTCCATAGCGATTAGCCTAAATTCTAAATTTAGATAACTATAATAGAGGGAGCATCCCATTTAGGCTCTTCTGGTTTCTGTGTGGAAACGAGGTCTATACTGATAGTTTCTTCCACAAAATAGTCCTAAAAGTCTTGCCCAGTAAACATTTCACGATTCTATAAGCAAAAATTATCACACAA
>NZ_SFBY01000249.1:0-3450 GCF_007095505.1 Microcystis sp. M_QC_C_20170808_M3Col | reverse complement strand
CAAGCATGGGAGTTTAAATCATCAACAAATTTCAACTCTTTCCTTAATGCTGTGTTGTACCGAAATAACTCGGTTTTGCCAACACCCCGATTATCCATCCAATAACGCAGGACTTTATTCCGAACAAATTGGGTTGTCCGTATTGCCTCATTAATGGCTTCTATCTGATTAGGTTTTGGCTTAACTTTGTATTCTAGTACAAACATTTTGACACTGCTCGACCTACTATCAATATCTTAACACAAAATTCTTTAAGTTGACAATACATATTTATTTAAAGCCGCCCGACCCTACACTAAAGGGCGGGGCTTGTACCCAAATTTTCGGTCATGACTTTATGACAATAACGAATTTTATTCTGACTTTTGGTAGAAATTGCTACCGTTTTCTCAGTTATCAGTTATTTCATCGGTCAGCCTTGAACTACTTTGATCATCTGGAAATCGGGCTAAAAGTTGCTCGGAAGCTGTGAGGCGATCTTTTGCTAATTCAAAAGCACCTGTTTCGATATCAATAGCCACAATCTTTCGATGATTGTCCTTCTCAACCGGCTGACGCACCTGAGACTCATAGATTTCCTGTCCACCTCGAGCAAATTATTCTTTGTTGTAGCGAGGGTGTTGTACTGTCATTGGTTAGACTCTGTTTCAAAGTTTGTCTCTCTATTTTAACCTAGGCTTTCAGCTTTGCTGTCCAATCGGGAATACTGGTTTTGCTATGCTTAATCCAACCTATAGAGAAGTTAATCAACTCAGGCAGGATTTCACGTTTTTATCTCGAGGAATTAAGGGAAGTGGAATCGCTGGGAATATCGATGTTACAGTTAATTATAGCAGCAACCGCAAGAGCGATCGAGCAAGGAAAACAATTAATTCCACGGATTAGACAAGAATTCCCTCTCAGTCAAACAACAGCAAGAACTTTTAGAATTGATAGAGACAATTTTGGTTTATAAGTTACCCTAACAGCTAACGCACCGATCGAGCGATCAATCATTATTATAGATACAGTAACAAATATTTATGAAACTTCATGCTTATTAATCGCCTTGGCATCGATCGCGGGAAAAAATTCCTTAAAGAGACTATATTGTTCGGAAATGACCCTAATCCCGAATTAATTGGCATTTTAGGGGTTTATTTCGTGCAGGGCATTCTCGGACTCTCCCGATTAGCGGTTAGCTTTTTTTTAAAGGACGATTTGGCCTTGAGTCCCTCCCAGATGGGGGCATTAATCGGAGTGGCGGCGATTCCTTGGGTGATTAAACCAGCTTTTGGCTTTCTTTCGGATGGTTTGCCTATTTTTGGCTATCGTCGTCGCCCCTACCTAATTTTATCGGGAATTCTCGGGGTTTTAGCTTGGTTGGCCCTAGCCACTGTGGTGGAGAATGCTTGGCAAGCTACGGCAGCGATCCTGCTTGGTTCCCTTTCTGTCACCATTAGTGATGTCATCGTCGATTCTTTGGTGGTAGAAAGAGCGCGCAAAGAGTCTTTAACTCAATCCGGTTCTCTACAGTCCTTAACTTGGGGAATATCGGCGCTAGGCGGCTTAATTACGGCTTATCTCGGTGGTTGGTTACTGGCACACCTCGGTACTCGTCCTGTCTTCGCTCTCACGGCTATTTTTCCCCTGATTGCCTCAGCCATGGCGTTTTTAATTACAGAGGAAAAAGTCAAGAATAATGATGATGCACAATCTACGCCGAAAGTCAAGGAGCAAATCGGGCAATTATGGTCAGCAATCAGACAAAAATCAATTTTATTACCCACTGCCTTTATTTTTCTCTGGCAGGCTACTCCTAGCGCCGATTCTGCCTTTTTCTACTTCACCACCAACGAGTTAGGATTTGAACCGGAATTTTTAGGACGAGTGCGCTTAGTCACCAGTTTAGCCTCGATACTGGGTATCTGGGTATATCAACGGTTTTTAAAAGCGATTTCCTTTCGTCTAATTTTGGGTTGGAGTACGGTGATGTCTGCGGTTTTAGGAATGACTACCCTACTCTTAGTTACCCATACTAATCGAGCGCTCGGTATTGACGATCATTGGTTTAGTTTGGGGGATAGTCTCATCCTCACCGTCATGGGACAAATTGCCTTTTTACCCGTCTTAATTTTATCGGCCCGTCTTTGTCCCGTGGGCATTGAAGCATCTCTATTCGCTTTATTAATGTCTATCTGGAATATGTCAGGATTAGTTTCCCAAGAAATCGGCGCTTTATTAACCCATTGGTTGGGAGTCACCGAAACTAATTTTGATAACCTTTGGTTATTGGTAGTGATTACTAATCTCTCCACTCTCCTACCTTTACCCCTAATTAAATGGCTACCTTCTACGGATCCGCAATCTCAGGAAGTCAAGAAAACTTTTCCCCCCGCAGAAGTCTTTGAACATCATGTTACTGGTTCTTTAGCTGAACCGGGTTTTATTCCTGAACTTGTCCCCGAATTAATCGAGACAAGAGATTGACAGTCCAGAAAAAGGGTTTCTTTGAGAAACCCTTTTTCTATGGCAAATTCTAAATGCTATCTTCATCTTGCTCAATTGAGAGCAGTTTTTAACTTTTCCAAGACAGAATTGTTTAACGTAATTTTTCCCATTCCTTTTGATGGGGGCAAAAGGTGGCATCAGGCGATTTTTTGTTGAGGGGTTAGATTGATACCGTCAACAATCGGTAACTGATGCTGTAAGCGCAGTCCTAAAATAAGCCAGCCTTCCAAAACTTCCTGTAACTGTTCCTTAGTAGCTTCGAGAGTTGTTTCATTAGCATATACTCCCTCAAATCCCGGACTTTCTCCATAAAAAGTTCCGTCTTCTAGAACTTCATAAGTTGCCAGTGCCATTGCTTGTTTTAGATATTTTGTTAGCATCATTGACAGGAATAAAGCTCAGTGATTATCTCGAAGATTGTTGATTTGATGATCAGTTGTTTTGACCCTAGCGATAATTTTGGCATTTTTCTCCAGAAAACGGGTTTCTCAAAGAAATCCGTTTTCTAAGGGGTTTTGCATTTTTTGCAAGGTTCTTTCTAGCTGCTGTCTTCGTCTTTGACGATTTTCCGCTTCTAAGCGACTAATCGCTTCTTCTAATTGTAATCCAACTAATTCCATCTCTTGACAATTGCGGTGTGCTTTTGCCAAAGTTTGCTTAAGTTGATCAGAATCCCGGGGAAGCTGAGGAACAAAATCCATATTTAACTCCATTCAAGTTTAATTATGAATTAAAGCAAGCAAACAGCTTAAGTCGAAGATGTTCAAAATTGGTAAATCCATAACTTATTCTTTTAATAAGCTTTATTTTGGTATTCATTCCCTCAATTAATCCGTTGGTTGGGCTCTTCGGTTTGTGTTATGCAATGGACGGGGGTTATAAGGGATGGAACCCTTATATAGAAAGGCATTTAGCGATTTTTGTCAATTGTTTTTGATCTAGAGCGAACTAATCAATTAA
>NZ_SFBY01000248.1:0-16599 GCF_007095505.1 Microcystis sp. M_QC_C_20170808_M3Col | reverse complement strand
TAAGACCAGAACAGAGTAAAACTGTTAAGGCAGGTGCGGAACCCCGCAAGGGAAAGAAGCAGAAACCTAAATCGTGAGGTTTGGGAATCACCGTCCGTTTACGGCGGTGAGGATGTCAAGACTTTTTCCCAGTATTTTAGAGTTAATTAATTGTCGCTTTTTCCAATTACTTTAGAGATGGTGCCGGGGGATTTTTGCCCCTAACTTAATCCTACACCCTTGACCGATCGCCTTCGGCACTTGCTCCTAGTGTTATCGGCAAATATGTTAAAACTTCTATACAATAGCGCCAATAAGCCCGATAACAACGATGACTGAAACCCTAATTCAACCCGCAACCCTAGTAGAACTCTTACGTTACCGCGCCACGACACAACCGGACGGTCATGCCTACACTTTTCTTATCGATGGTAAAAAAGAAACCCCACCTTTAACCTACAGTGAACTCGATCGCCAAGCAAGAGCGATTGCGGCCTATTTGCAAAAATACCAGGCCCAAGGAGAACGGGCCCTATTACTCTATCCTCAAAGTTTAGAAGTAGTGGCCGCTTTTTGTGGTTGTCTCTACGCGGGAGTGATTGCCATTCCCGTCCCCCCACCGGAATCGGGACGACTTAAGCGCACTTTGCCCCGTTTGCGGGCAATTGTCAAGGATGCTAATGCCACCTTTGCCCTAGTTACCGAAAGTATTCTGACTCTTATTGAAGGTGTGAAGGAAGAATTTCCAGAATTCGACCAAATGAAATGGATTACCACCGAAAGTATTGATATTTCCCTCGCGGACCAATGGCAAGATCCGCAAGTGGATAAATCGGCGCTTGCTTATCTGCAATATACCTCCGGTTCGACTAATATCCCCAAAGGGGTGATGTTAAGTCATTTTAACCTGATGCACCATTGCGGTTACTTGCAAAAAGCTTGTGGTTACGAACCGGATAGCGTTACCCTAACTTGGATGCCCTATTTCCACGATTACGGGTTAGTCGAAGGTATCACCGTCCCCCTCTACAACGGGACACCCTGCTATCTCATGTCTCCCTTTGCTTTTATTAAGCGTCCGATGCAGTGGTTAAAAAATATTACTAAGTACAAAGTTACTCATAGTCAAGCACCCAACTTCGCCTATGATCTTTGTACTCGCAGGATTAAAGCTGCCGATTTAGCGGAATTAGACCTGAGCAGTTGGCAGGCCGCAGGAAATGCCGCCGAACCGATTAATCCGAAGGTAATGGTCAAATTTGTCGATACTTTTGCAGATTACGGCTTTTCTTGGTCAACTTTCGCCCCTGCCTACGGATTAGCTGAATATACCCTCTTGATTTCCAATAAACCCAAGGGAACCACCCCAATTATCACCGCTTTGGATACAACCGCCTACGAACGCGGTAAAATTGTCCCTGTAGGTTCCGATCGAACCACTGGAGTTAGATACGTCCCCAGTTGTGGTCGTCGCGTCTGTGATACCCGTATAGCTATGGTTAATCCCGATACTTTCACCCTTTGTGCAGCCGATGAAGTGGGCGAAATTTGGGCCAGTGACCCCAGTATGGCCGCTGGATATTGGCAACGGGAAGACGCAACTAAAGAGACTTTTCAAGCTTATCTTGCCGATACAGGAGAAGGACCGTTTTTACGCACCGGAGATTTAGGTTTTCTTCTCGATGGGGAATTACATATCACGGGACGGATTAAGGATTTAATTATTGTCCGTGGCAGTAATCATTATCCCCAAGATTTAGAATGGTCAGTACAGCATCTTAATGAGGTTTTTCGTCCCGATTATGGCGCAGCTTTTTCCATTGAAGATAACGGTGAGGAACAGTTAGTTATTGTCCAGGAATTAGAACGTCGCAGCGGGGCATTAGATACGGCCAAATTAATTGCCGATATCCGTCAAGAAATCGCCGAAGAACACGAAATTATGACCCATGCCATTGTTTTGGCCAAATCGGGGACAATTCTTAAAACTGCCAGTGGCAAAATTCAACGCCGCGCTATTAAACAGAATTTTCTCAATGGTAATATGAGTATTATCGATGCTTGGTCAGAAAATCCTCAGTTAGTTAGTAAATTCGATCGCTCTAATTCTGAAACAGAAGCATAGTTTTTCGGGTGGGCATTGCTCACCCGATCGAGGATAACTAATCGTGTTAGGATTAAAGTTAGGTATTAAAGGTAAGGAGAAAGTGATGTTAACTCAACTGATGGTCAAGCCCTCTTCTTGGATTGAAAAAGGAATTAAGCTATCGCCAGTAAGGGAAAATTATCTCTTTAAATTCACCGAGGAATTGCAGTGTCGATTGGAGGAACTACGGGAACTAGAAAAAAATTCCCAACTTAATTCTCAAGAGACCGCAGAATTAGCTGGTATTTTAGAGTTAAACGAGATTTTCACGCTCTTAAATGCGCGAATAGTTGCTGAATCTAAATGATTACTATCACAACTCGATTACAAGTCCGAGCAAGAGCCAACTATCTGTGTGAATACTGTCATTCTTCAGAAGAAATTAGTGCCGCATTATTTGAAGTAGATCACATTCAGCCCAAATCTTTAGGAGGTAAAGATGAATTAGCAAACTTAGCTTTAGCTTGCCAAAGATGTAACAGATATCGCTACAATTTTATCAAGGCAATTGATCCGAAAACAGAACAAGAAGTAGAAATATTCAATCCGCGCCAACAGCATTGGCAAGAACATTTTATCTGGACACCAGATGCTTTAAAAATAGTGGGACTTACTCCCATCGCTAGGGCAACTATTGAACGTTTGGACTTAAATGATGACAATCATAATGAAGGTTTTATCGTTAAAGTTCGTCGATTATGGATCCGGGGAGGTTGGCATCCACCCAGCACCGATAAAAAACAGGAATAATAGCTTATTGTTATCTAGGTAAATGAGCTTCAATTAAGTTTTTTCTAGAGGTCAAAATGATTGTTACTCAACAGGAATTATCTAGATTTCCAAAATATTTAAATGATCAGGACTCCAGGAATATAATACTAAATCCCCAATTTTTTTTGAACAGTCAATATATACTTATTTGCTTAAATTGTGGGGAAAGTTAGAAATTAATAGGCAAATAATCCCGATATTAATAAAGACATCAGCCAGATTAAAAACAGGAAAATTAATCAATCTAAAATCGAGAAAATCCACCACATAACCAAACAAAAAGCGATCGATACCATTGCCGAAAGCCCCTGCTAAAATAAAACCGTAGGCCAATTGTTCCCAACGATTTAAATGCGGTCCAAAGTAAGCAAAAGCCATTAATCCCAAACTAACTAATAAGGATAGCCATTTTAGCCAACCAACACCGCCCCGAAAAGCACTAAAAGCCGCCCCAGTATTAATCACATAGGTAAAATGAAAAACCCCCGGAATAATCGGGAAAGTATCACCAATTTGCTCAAAACTCTGCACGGTTATATACTTAGTTACTTGGTCTAAAATTAGACCAATCACCGCCACTACCCAAAACCAGCGATTCTTTTCTAACATTGGCTGTGGCATCAATAAAATAATAATTTACGGAAGAAAAAGGCAATAATTACCACCACACAAATTACTACTAACTGCCCTAAAAATGGCCAGACTGAATAATTCATAAATAGGGTGGGCAAACTATCGGGAAAGGTGATTTGACCGGCTTGGGGCTGAAAAATCGACAATCCCAGCATATATAATAAACCGCACAGATGAATCACTAACAAACCGGCAAAAGCACTTAAAGCCAGGGTTTCTATCTTGGCGCGCCAGCGAAAAGCCAGCCAACCACACAGCCATGCCCCCGGCATAAAGCCTAAAATATAGCCAAAACTGGCTTCTTTCAGATAACCCATTCCCCCACCCTGGGCAAACACGGGCAACCAAGTTAAACCGAGAAAAATATAGGCCACCTGGGCAAGAAGCCCGGCATTTTTGCCCCCCAGACAGCCCGTTAACAATACTGCCCCAATTTGGTAAGTTATGCCTAGTTTTTGCGAGGATAGACCCGTAGCCGACCAACTAGCTAGGCTTACTGGCACAAATGTACTAAAAATTGTCAGCAACAAACCAATCAAAGCCCAGAGTAACTCATTGGGAACCGATACGGAAGCGCGCCGCGGCGGAGATTCTCGTCCTCGACGTGATTTAGGTTGCCTGTTGGGGTTGGTATTCACCGGGGATGGGGGCTTCTCCTCCTATTAAACTAAGATCAGCCAACATCGCCTGATCCTGTTGGGGGGGTTGTCCTAGAGTGGTCAAATAATGTCCAATTAGCATAGCATTAATTCCCGATTTTAGCCCCAGATTTTGCAATTCTCCCATCACCGCCTCTCGTCCCCCGGCATAACGGAGGATTTGTTGGGGTAAAATAAACCGGAAAATAGCGATCGCTTTTAAGGCAGTAAAGGGGTCCAGTTTGGGTAAATGACCTAGAGGGGTGCCACTTCTGGGGTTTAATAGGTTAATCGGCACTGATTCCACCTCTAATTCCGCTAGGGAAAAAGCTAAATCGATCCTGTCCTGCCAACTTTCGCCCATACCGATAATTCCGCCCGTACAAGCTTGAATTCCCGCCGCTTTCAGGTTTTTTACCGTTTCTACCCGATCCTGCCAACTGTGGGTGGAGACCACGTTAGGGTAAAAATTCTCGGCAGCCTCCAGATTGTGATTATAACGGGTAACTCCGGCTTCTTTTAAGGCTTGCGCTTGGGCAAGGGTTAATTCTCCCAGAGCGCAACAGGGTTTAATCTTGGCCGTTTCGATGATTTCTTGAACTGTGGCCAGTATTTCCTCGAATTCCTTCGATTTGGGGCTATTGTACTTTAATCCCCGTCCTTGACTAACTAAACAGAAGCGTTTGGCCCCCGCGTCGGCTGCCGCTTTCGCATGGCTGACGATTTCCTCGCGACTTTTTAAACCGTAGATAGGCGAATCTTGTCCGGGATGGTGGACGGATTGGGAACAAAAACTACAATTTTCCGAACAACTTCCCGATTTTATGTTGATAATGCTACATAAATCCACCGTATTACCACAACAGGCCTGACGAATGCGATCGGCAGCCTCACATAAGCTGAAAATATTTTCCTGACCTTCGATCGCAGTTAAAGCTAAGGCCTCTTGCTGACTGAGTCGATCGCCGGCGATAATCTGATTAGCCCTAGTCTGTAACCAGTTTTTTAAGGCTTCTCCCTCCACGGGGATAGATTGAGTAGCGGTGTGTTTAGAGACTTGTACCACGTCGTTTATGCTCTGACTAAGTTAGGCTCATCTTATCATTATTCAGTTACCGAGGGTTGAGGTTTGGGGAAAGATTAATAAAAAAATTTAGAAAAAAATACCCTTTTGTGCTAGACTACCCGCAAAAGTTATCTTGTCTCCGATTTTATGAAAGTTATTCCGACGGAAATTCCTGATGTTTTAATCATTGAACCGCAAGTTTACGGAGACGATCGAGGTTTTTTCTTGGAGAGTTTTAATCAGAAAGATTTTCGAGAAAAAGCTGGTGTTAATACCACTTTTGTCCAGGATAATCACTCTATGTCCTTAAAAAATGTCCTGCGAGGATTGCACTATCAAATCTCCAATCCCCAGGGTAAACTGGTGCGAGTAGTGAGCGGTAGTGTTTTTGATGTGGCAGTGGATGCGCGTAAAAGTTCTCCCACTTTTGGGCAATGGGTAGGCTGTGTTTTAAGTGCGGAAAATAAACGTATTTTCTGGGTTCCCGAAGGTTTTGCCCATGGTTTTCTAGTCCTCTCCGACCGAGCCGAATTTCTCTACAAAACCACTAATTATTATTATCCCCAATACGAAAAAACCATTGCCTGGAATGATGCCGATTTAGGGATTGACTGGCCTCTAGAGACCCCCCCGATTCTCTCCCCTAAAGACCAAGCTGGACAACCCTTTAAATCCGTGGAAGTTTTCCCCTAAAGACGATGAAAAAAGTTTTACTAATTGGTGCTAAAGGTCAAGTGGGACAAGAGTTACAATTAACTTTACCCCAGCTAGGTGAAGTTATTAGTATCGGTCGAGAAGAACTAGATTTAACTAACTCGGAAAAAATCGGCCAGTTAATTAGGGAAATTCACCCCGATTATCTGGTTAATGCCGCCGCTTATACAGCAGTAGATAAGGCAGAAAGTGAACCAGAATTAGCCTATTATATCAATGCTAAAGCCCCGAAAATCATGGCGGAATCTGCTGAGAAAATTCAAGCTAAATTTCTCCATATTTCCACCGATTATGTGTTTGATGGTCGAAAAAATACCCCCTATTTAGAAACCGATCTAACTAATCCTTTAGGGGTTTATGGACAATCAAAGTTAAGGGGAGAAGAGGAGATTAAGACTGTTAATTCTCAGGCAATTATCCTGCGGACTGCTTGGGTTTACGGCAGTTATGGCAAAAGTAATTTTGTCAAAACCATGCTGAGATTAGGCAAGGAAAGAGAGGAGTTAAAAGTAGTTGTCGATCAGGTGGGAAGTCCCACTTGGGCAAAAGATATCGCCGCGGCAATTACTCAGCTTTTAATTAATGCCGATAATCCCGCGGGAATCTATAATTTTACTAATAGCGGTGTCGCCAGCTGGTTTGATTTAACTAAAGCGATTTTTGAGGAGGCAAAAATAAGCGGTATTCCCTTAAAAATTCAGAGAGTAATTCCCATTACTACTGCTGAATATACTACCCCAGCGGCGCGTCCGGCCTATTCGGTTCTTTCCGGTCAAAAAATCTCGCAACAATTGGGTTATATTCCTTCCTATTGGCGAGATTCTCTCAAAGCTATGCTCAACCAACTATTTAATCTTTAAAACTATGAAAGCACTAATTTTATCCGGTGGTAAAGGTACGAGGTTACGTCCCCTAACCTATACTGGAGCAAAACAGTTAGTTCCCGTGGCTAATAAACCGATTTTATGGTATGGAATCGAATCAATTGTCGCCGCAGGAATTACTGATATTGGCATTATTATCAGTCCCGAAACCGGGGAAGAAATTCGTCAGACTACGGGCAATGGTGAACAGTTTGGGGCTAAGATAACTTATATTCGCCAAGAACAACCAGCCGGATTAGCTCACGCGGTTAAAACTGCCCAATCTTTCCTAGCAGATTCCCCCTTTATTATGTACTTGGGTGATAACCTAATTGAGGATGATTTATCGCCCTTTTTAGACTCTTTCCAAAAACAGTCCCTTGCTGCTTTAATTCTCCTGCGAAAAGTGTCTAATCCTAGTGCTTTTGGGGTGGCAAAAGTAGATGAAACCGGCAAAGTTTTATACTTAGTCGAAAAACCGAAAGACCCCCCCTCAAATTTAGCTTTGGTAGGGATTTATTTTTTTGCCCCCACCATTCATCAAGCGATCGCATCTATTCAACCTTCGGCCCGGGGTGAGTTAGAAATTACCGACGCTATCCAAGAATTAATCAATCAAAATAAAGCAGTAGAAGCCAATAAACTACTGGGTTGGTGGTTAGATACGGGTAAAAAAGATGATTTATTAGAAGCCAATCGGATTATCCTTGATACCAGTCTAGAAATCGCTTTGCAGGGAGAAATTGATGCTAATAGTCAGGTGATCGGACGGGTACAAATTGGTCAGGGTAGTAAAATTATTAATAGTACCATTCGCGGCCCTGTCATTATTGGAGAAAATTGTCACATTGAGAATTGTTTTATCGGTCCCTATAGTAGTGTGGCTAATGGAGTAAAATTAATCGATGCCGACATAGAACACAGTGTTATTCTCAAAGATGCCACGATTATTGGCATTCATCAGCGCATAGTTGATAGTGTTATCGGACGACGGGCAAAATTAGAAATTGCCCCCCAACGTCCAAAAGCTTTACGCTTTATGATCGGGGATGATTCCCATGTAGAATTAGTGTAGTTATCGGGGATTAACTGCCCCTTTAATTAATACCGGAAGATTGAGAATTTCCCTAGCTAATTCGGCGGCAGTTTCCCAGTTTTTCTGGCAAAGATTGACATTTTCAGGAAAAAAAAGCCGCCCTAACTATGCTATAATGACAAGGCTGACCTATTTTACCGTTCTAGAACTATGACGCAACAGTATCGCATTACCCTACTACCAGGCGATGGCATCGGGCCGGAAATCCTCGCTGTCACCGTAGAGATACTGAAAGTCATCGGTAAAAAATTTGACCTCCAGTTTGACTTCCAAACCGCTTTAATTGGAGGGGCAGCCATTGATGAAACCGGCAGTCCCCTCCCCGAAGCAACCCTGAGCGCCTGTAAAAATAGTGATGCTGTTCTCTTGGCCGCTATCGGGGGTTATAAATGGGATAATTTACCCCGGCAGCAAAGGCCAGAAACGGGATTATTAGGCTTAAGATCTGGCTTAGGTCTTTTTGCTAATTTGCGTCCTGCCACCATTTTTCCGCAATTAATCGACGCTTCTAGTCTCAAACGGGAGATTATCGAGGGAGTGGATATCATGGTGGTCCGGGAATTGACCGGGGGTATCTACTTCGGTCAACCGAAGGGGATTTTTGAGACAGAAACGGGAGAAAAACGCGGTTTAAATAGCATGGTTTACTCGGAGTCGGAGGTGGACCGCATCGCTAAGGTAGCCTTTGAAATTGCCCAAAAACGCGGTCATAAACTCTGTTCCGTCGATAAAGCTAATGTTCTTGATGTTTCCCAACTTTGGCGCGACCGGGTGACGAAAATGGCCGCTAATTATCCCGATGTGGAACTTTCCCATCTCTACGTCGATAACGCAGCCATGCAGTTAGTCCGGGCCCCCAAACAATTTGATACTATCGTCACGGGCAATTTATTCGGTGATATTCTCTCCGATGAAGCGGCCATGTTAACCGGTAGTATCGGAATGTTACCCTCCGCTAGTCTAGGGACTGCTGGAGTGGGAGTTTTTGAACCCGTCCACGGTTCGGCCCCGGATATCGCCGGCCAAGATAAAGCCAATCCGATCGCCCAGATTCTCAGTGCTGCTATGATGTTAAAATATGGGCTAAATCAGCCTTTAGCGGCAGCAGCCCTGGAAAAAGCCGTAGAAAAAGTCTTAGAGTTTGGTTATCGTACCGGAGATATTTTCTCGGAAGGTATGACCTTAGTGGGATGCCAAGCTATGGGCCAGGCCATCCTGAAAGTTTTAGAATCCTAACAAAAGTGGCATAATCGGAAATCGTCGTATAACATTGATTTAATAAATATGTCAATTTAATCGTGGGGAGACGACTTATATGGTAGCCCTATCCCAGAACACAGAACAACAGCGTGTCGATATGGAAATCCCAATTTTATTAGATCCTACTGTCTTACGGGCGGCCAGACGCATTTATCGCATCTACTGTACCCTCAATAGCAGAGTTAGTAAACGTCCTTTTGGTGTCGCTATTAACCGCGACAATCATCGGGGCCAATTGATTTTTAACAATAAACCGATTCTTCTCCCCGGAGAATGTTTCGTCCCGATTAAGCAAATCGAATCGGAAGCCTATTAATTTTTGTGAAGATTTGCCCCGAATATCTTGCCAAACGTCAGCTAATACCCACTGGCGTAATTTTTTTGTCTAATATAGAAGGATGTTCGAGAATAATCTTAACTCTACCCTAATCCAAGACCTCGATCGCCTAGAAAATCGTCTTCAGGAAATTCCCCTCGAACCGGGGGTTTACTTCCTGCGCGACCAAAATGGCGAAATTCTCTACATCGGTAAATCCAAAAAACTCCGGTCTAGAGTCCGTTCCTATTTTCGTCCCAGTCAACCCCTCAGTCCCCGCATTGCTTTGATGGTACGACAGGTGACAGAAATTGAATTTATCGTCACCGACACAGAAGCAGAATCTTTGGCCCTGGAAGCTAATCTAATTAAACAACATCAGCCCCATTTTAATACTCTCCTCAAGGACGATAAAAAATATCCATACATTTGTATTACTTGGTCGGAAACCTACCCGCGCATTTTTATTACCCGCAAACGTGGCATAAATAACCAAAAAGACCGTTATTATGGTCCCTACGTCGATACCAAGCTGCTGCGCCACACTTTACACCTAATTAAACACACTTTTCCCCTGCGTCAACGTCCCCAACCTCTTTTTAAAGACCGTCCCTGTTTAAATTATGATATCGGTCGTTGTCCGGGGGTTTGTCAAAAATTAATTAGTCCCCAAGATTATCGAGAAACCTTGCAGAAAGTGGCGATGATTTTTCAGGGAAGGACGGGAGAATTATTAGACAAATTAGCGGCAAAGATGCTAGAAGCGTCGGAAAACCTAGATTTTGAACAAGCGGCCACGATTAGGGATCAAATTCGCGGATTACAGGCTCTTAATACCGCTCAAAAAGTCTCTTTACCCGATGATACCGTATCCCGGGACGCAATCGCTTTAGCTAAAGACGAGCAGCATTGTTGCATACAATTATTTCAAGTGCGTTCTGGTCGTTTGGTGGGACGTTTGGGATTTTTTGCCGATAGTCAGTCAGCAAACGAGGGAGAAATCCTGCAAAAAGTCCTGGAAGAACATTATTTATCGGTGGAAGGGGTGGAAATTCCCAGCGAAATCCTGTTACCCTGCGAATTACCGGAAGGTGAGGTGTTAGCGGGGTGGTTAAGGGAAAAAAAAGGTCGCAAAGTCGAGTTAACTGTCCCCCAACGGCAAAGTAAAGCGGATTTATTAGCTATGGTCGAGAAAAACGCTCTTTATGAGTTAGAAAAGACGAAAAGAAGCGCCGACCGAGATTTGCAGTCTTTACAGGATTTAGCGGTAATTCTCGATTTACCCGCGCTGCCCCACCGCATCGAGGGTTATGATATTTCTCATATTCAGGGTTCCAATGCGGTTGCGTCGGGAGTGGTGTTTATCGATGGGGTGGCCGCTAATCAACATTATCGTCACTATAAAATCAAAAATCCCGAGGTTAAAAGCGGTCATTCCGATGATTTTGCCAGTTTAGCAGAAGTAATTCGGCGGCGTTTCCGTCTTTATGCCGAAAATCCCGATAATATTGCCGAAAGTGATGATTTTCCCGATTTGGTCATGATTGATGGGGGAAAAGGACAATTATCAGCAGTGGTGACAGTTTTAGGGGAGATGAATTTATTAGAACAGGTAAAAGTTGTTAGTTTAGCTAAACAGAGAGAGGAGATTTTTTTACCCGGGGAATCCTCTCCTTTAGAGACAGATAAGGAACAACCCGGAGTGCAATTATTGCGTCGAGTCAGGGATGAAGCGCATCGCTTTGCTGTTAGCTTTCATCGACAACAAAGAATGCAAAAAAGTCGCCGTTCCCGTTTGGATGAGATACCGGGGTTAGGTTTTAAGCGACAAAAAGAGCTATTAGCTCATTTTCATTCTCTGGATTATATTCGCGAAGCTTCCCTAGAACAATTGCAACAGGTGACAGGAATTGGGGAACAATTAGCTAAGGAAATTTATAATTATTTTCATCCTAGGTAGGGTTTGCTGTGCGGTGTCTAAATTACTTGTTAAGACTGTCTAGTCTATGAGAGGGGAGTAGCAATTATTGTAGCGACTGTCTTGACAATCAAGACAGTCGCTACGAGGCTAATAAGACATCGGTGCCGTTGGGTTTCCCGCAAGTGTCGCTCATTTTTGATAGACAAAAGTTATTGCTGTCACCCCAAACACAAGTTTACTCTCCCACCTGCCAAATTTTGATAGTTTTGTCCTCACTTCCACTAGCTAAATAGCGACCATCGGGACTATATACCACTGACCAAAACCCGCTAGAATGACCAGTAATGGTACGCAATTCTTTTCCCGTTGCTACCTCCCAAATTTTGATAGTATCGTCCCAACTCCCACTGGCTAAATAGCGGCCATCGGGACTATATGCTACTGATGGAACCGAGTTGGAATGACCAGTAAGGGTACGCAATTCTTTTCCCGTTGCTACCTCCCAAATTTTGATAGTATTGTCATAATTCCCACTAGCTAAATAGCGGCCATCAGGACTGTATGCTACTGACCAAACAGAGTCAGAATGACCAGTAAGAGTACGCAATTCTTTTCCTGTTGCTACCTCCCAAATTTTGATAGTATTGTCAGCACTCCCACTAGCTAAATAGCGACCATCCGGACTATATACTACTGAGTAAACCCCGCTAAAATGACCAGTAAGGGTACGCAATTCTTTTCCCGTTGCTACCTCCCAAATTTTGATAGTATTGTCAATACTCCCACTAGCTAAATAGCGACTATCGGGACTATATACCACTGACAAACTCCTGCTAGAATGACCAGTAAGGGTACGCAATTCTTTTTCCTTTGCCACCTCCCAAATTTTGATAGTATTGTCACCACTCCCACTAGCTAAATAGCGACCATCGGGACTATATACTACTGAATAAACCCCGCTAGAATGACCAGTAAGGGTACGCAATTCTTTTCCCTTTGCCACCTCCCAAATTTTGATAGTATTGTCACCACTCCCACTAGCTAAATAGCGGCTATCGGAACTATATGCTGCTGATAAAACCGAGTCAGAATGACCAGTAAGGGTTTTCTCGAGAAAACTACCACTAGGAAAATTAGAGATCAATAATTGAAGACCGGCGGGAAACTGCTTATATTTAAAATAACCGTAAACTTGCGTTATTCCTATTCCTAATAACAAAATGCTACCAAGAGCTATCATTCTGTTTCTCAGATTATTATTTTTAACCGGTTGTGCTGGTGTTTTTTTGGGTACAGCTACAGGTGAAACTGGCGGAGAAGGATTAATCTTAGGAATAACTGGCGATTGTTTTTTAGTTACAACAGGCTGCGGATTTGGTGCTGGTGTAGGAGGTAACTTTAACTGCCGTTCAATCTCATCCAAACGCTGTAAAATAACCCTAGTATTAGCTGGTCTATTCTCGGGCAATTTTTCCATTAACTCCTCAATAAAATCCAACAATAATGGGTGAATATTTTCCGTTTCTTCTCGCCAAGATAAAACATCATTAACCGGATCATAAATTTCTAAAGGATGTTTTCTGGTTAATAAATGCACAAAAGTTCGTCCTAAAGCATGAAAATCTGATTGAATCACCGCTTGGCCATGTTGTTGTTCATTGGGTGTATATCCCGCTGAGGTAATACCTGTTACTTGTTGACCTTTTACCTTTTGATGATAGGTTTGGGTTTCTTCCCTTGCTGTGCCAAAATCAATTAACACCAACTCGCCACTATTCCGCAGCATAATATTAGGGGGTTTAATATCACGATGCAGCCAGTTTTGTTGATGAATTTTATCGAGAATTAAAGTAATTTCTCTCAGCCATTTTAAGGCTCGTTTTTGACTTAAATTATCATACTGCTTTAGCCACTGTTCTAAATTAATCCCCTCCACTTTTTCCATGACTAAACAGTGTAATATTTTCCCCGCTCTCGTGGAATATTGAAAATAGGCATCCCCTCGAGGAACACCGGTCACATTTTGACGACTTAACTCTAATAAAACGTCATATTCCCGTTTAAATAATTCCACTGCCTTCGGTTCATTATTCCATTTTTCTTGTAATACCTTGAGGATTTTGGCCGTAAAACCCTCAAAAACCTCATAAACAACCCCAAAACCAGTCGTATCACTCAATAACCGACTTACTCTATATTGACCATTTAACAACAATTGAGAGCCGCAACTTTGACAGTAACGAGTATTCGAGTTATTATTACTCGGATGCTCCGGTTGAGAACAATCGGGATTAATGCAGTAACAGGGTTTCATCTCGGCTATCAGTTATTTTAAGTAGGCCGGCAAAATAAATTTCCTAGGGAAGATAGGCAAGAGGCAATAGGCAAAAGCTTTATCGAAATGTGTAATTAATTTTGCGTGCGGTACTTATCGGGTGAATAATTGAAAGTTGCCCCTCCCTGCCGTTGAAAGAATTTTATCATAAGTAAGCTATAGTCATTTCAATTAAGATTGAGAATATCAATCCCAGATTTTGCTAGACTGTATCAGACTTATCTGAAATGACTATAAAACGCATTTTAACCGCCTATCCTTAGATTAGCTGTCTCGGAGTCTCGGAGTCTCGACTAGGAAATTAATTTTGCCGGCCTACTTAACTAACACTCCATTCAGAAAAATTTCGGCAATACCTTCGGCCATTTCCTGTAAAGCTAAGGGGGAAGCATTGGCATCTAAAATAGTTTCAGTGGAAAAACCGGCAATTGCGAACATTCCTAGAAAAACCTGGGCCACAATTTTCGGATTCATGGGACGATAGATACCACGATCGATCGCTGTTTGAAAAAAAGCCTCGGCCACATCGGTCATTTTAGCAATTACCTCCGATTGAATTCGGTCTTTTAATTCCGGGTGAAATTGCGCCTCTATAAAACAAACTCGCAATAAATCGCTATTTTCTCGCATTCTCAACACCCTACGTCGCATCACCTGCGCTACCGCTTTATAACTGCCCATTTCGCTCAATTCCGTCAGCAAGTCGGTGAGAATATCCACCCATCCCCTAGTGGCCACTTCAATTAAAATCGCCTTTTTGTTGGGAAAATAACGAAATAAAGTTCCTTCTGCCACATTTGCCTTTCCTGCTAGGTCTTTGGTCGTGGTTCCTTCATAACCCTTAGCGGCAAATAAACGTAAAGCGGCCTGTAGAATACGACTACGGGTATCTTCTTCCCCAGAATTGGTCTGAGTTAGGGAACGTTGAAAAAGACTTTGCATAATTATTGACAGCTAGAACGGGATAGAGCCATTGTCATCTATCAAGTTAGGTGTTTACGCAAATGCTTCATAAAATTTTGAGTAATTGGGGTAACTTGGCCTTCAACAACGAGAGCAGCCGCTTGACAATCGGCTAAGTTCAGCTATAAATAGATTTCCTCTAGGTTGTTTTGACGGAGATGCCAGCAAAGGAATCTTTAAGAAATTACCCAAAATCCCTGAGTATAGATATTGACGGCGCTAGACTCCCAACGTATAGATAAACACTGTTTCTGGAAGTCCATGACTGTGAGCTACGAAAAAATCACCCCACCGACAACAGGCTCGACAATTACTTTTTCTGACGGAAAACCTCTAGTTCCCGACGATCCCATCATTCCCTTCATTCGTGGTGACGGTACGGGAGTCGATATCTGGCCCGCAACCGAAAAAGTTATCGATGCAGCGATCGCCACAGCCTACGGTGGTCAAAGGAAAATCCATTGGTTTAAAGTCTATGCTGGCGATGAAGCTTGCGAAATCTACGGGACCTATCAATATCTACCCCAAGATACATTGACAGCGATTAAAGAATATGGTATTGCCATCAAGGGTCCCTTGACCACTCCGATCGGTGGCGGCATTCGTTCCCTGAATGTGGCTTTGCGGCAAATTTTTGACCTCTATGCCTGTGTTCGTCCCTGTCGTTACTATGCGGGAACCCCTTCCCCCCATAAAACCCCGGAAAAACTCGATGTCATCGTCTATCGGGAAAATACCGAGGATATTTATCTCGGCATCGAATGGAAACAAGGCACGGAAATCGCCGATAAACTGATTAATTATCTCAACACGGAACTAATTCCCGCCACTCCCGAACATGGTAAAAAACAAATTCCCCTCGATGCGGGTATTGGGATCAAACCGATTAGTAAGACGGGTTCCCAAAGATTAGTCCGCCGGGCGATCGAACGAGCGCTGACTTTACCGAAACCGAAAAATCAAGTTACTCTCGTCCACAAGGGTAACATTATGAAATATACCGAAGGGGCGTTTCGGGATTGGGGTTACGAATTAGCTAAAAGTGAATTCCGGGATGTGTGCGTTACTGAGATGGAGTCATGGATACTGAGCAATAAGGAGAAAAACCCCGATCTGAGCATCGAAGATAACGCCCGCATGGTGGAACCGGGTTATGATGCCCTTACAGACGAGAAAAAAGCCAAAATCTGCCAAGAAGTGACCAGTGTTCTCGATGCTATCTGGGAAACTCACGGCAAGGGGCAGTGGCAAGATAAAATTATGGTCAACGATCGCATTGCCGATAGTATCTTCCAACAGATCCAAACCCGTCCCGATGAATACTCGATCCTCGCTACCATGAACCTGAATGGTGATTATCTCTCCGATGCGGCAGCGGCGATCGTCGGTGGTTTGGGTATGGGACCTGGGGCGAATATTGGCGATACTTGCGCTATTTTTGAGGCAACCCACGGCACAGCCCCTAAACACGCCGGTTTAGACCGAATTAACCCCGGTTCGGTGATTCTTTCTGGGGTAATGATGTTGGAATACATGGGATGGCAAGAAGCCGCCGATTTGATTAAAAAAGGCATCGCAGCGGCAATCGCTAATCGACAAGTTACCTACGATTTAGCGCGTCTGATGGAACCCCCCGTTAATCCTCCCCTGAAATGTTCCGAATTTGCCGACGCGATTATCTCCCATTTTGGCGATTAATTTTCTGGTTAGGGTAGCCTCAAAACTGCCCTATTTTTCGGAGAATCCCCAAAATAATCCCCCTGGGAGCAAGACCCCCCAACCCTAGGGTTGATTCATTTAAATTAAGTACAGCGGATTTTGAGTCAATAAATTTGACTGAAGATTCTCAAGTTTATCTTTCTCTAACCAAAACGGTTAGTCACAATAACTAATCTTTA
>NZ_SFBY01000247.1:0-5018 GCF_007095505.1 Microcystis sp. M_QC_C_20170808_M3Col | reverse complement strand
TAAGTTTTTATTATTATTTCCCCTTATTAAGTATATCTGTATTAAATAGTTCAAGGATTTTTGACCTTTTGTCATTTAGCGATCGCTATTGAATAAAAACTTTTCCATCTACTGACATTGACCGCAGGGGATTACTGCGACAATACAGTATAATGAAAAGCAGACAATAGAGAACTAATTATCAAGGTGAAACATAGACCAATTGCGATCGATTTATTTGCTGGCTGCGGTGGGATGTCCCTTGGTTTAGAAGCGGCAGGATTTGATATTGCTGTAGCAGTAGAATTTGATGCAGTCCATTCCTTGGTTCATCATTTTAACTTTCCCTATTGTCAAACTATTTGCCGGGATATAGCCAAAGTAACCAGTAGAGAAATATGGGAATTATTAAAACTCAAAGGCTATGCCACCGATGTTAGTTTAATTGCCGGTGGTCCGCCGTGTCAAGGTTTTTCACTTATTGGCAAACGACAAATAGATGATCCTAGAAATTCCCTAGTATTTCAATATCTGCGGATTGTAGGGGAAATTAAACCCAAGTATTTTATCTTTGAAAATGTCCCCGGCATGGCTACCGGTAAACATAAACAATTTTTAGAGGAGTTAATCTCTGAATTTGAAGCTATTGGCTATACAATTAATCAGCCAATTAAAATCCTAGATGCTAGTGAATACGGCGCACCACAAAAGCGCAGAAGATTAATCTTAATTGGTAGTCGCAAGGATGTGACAATGGCCACATATCCTGCTGTTTTGTCAGGAGAAAAATCAGCTTTTACCAGCGTCTATGATGCCATCTCAGATTTAGAATTAATACCAGCTTTTATCGGTACTGATTTAGGCATACCCGCATCAAAATTAGATTATAGTGGCAAGAGGAAAAAATATTCAGTGCAGCCAAGGGATATTTTTAAACTTTGTCATCAAAGAACAGTAGATACAAAAATCTATGGACATATAGGCTCAGTTCATACTCAAAAATCAATTGATAGATTTATCTTAACTGAACCGGGTACAGTGGAGCGAAAAAGTCGCTTTTTAAAGCTTTCCCCTACCGGTTTATGTAACACTCTCCGCGCCGGAACAAATAGTGACAAAGGGGCCTATACTGCTCCTAGACCTATTCACTATTCTATTCCCCGTTGTATCACTGTTCGAGAAGCTGCCAGACTGCATACATTCCCCGATTGGTTTCAGTTTCACCGCACAATATGGCATGGTTTTCGTGAGATTGGTAATGCGGTTATTCCGCTATTATCGAAAGAACTTGGTGATGCTGTGATGAGAGCAATGAACGTCAATACTGCCAATCTCAACCGAGTTATTTTAGAAAAAATGCCAGCAGAATTATTACTATATAATATGTCTCAGGCATCAAACTATTGGGGAATCTCTGATGATGTTATCCCGAAAAGAAAACGAGGTGTCTCTCAGAGGTTGGTCAGTATTTAAATTATACCAAATCCGTTTTAAATAGTTTTAGAAGCACCGCGCTATAATTTGCCGTTAGTTCAGGTTCCTCCTGGTGAATTTTTGTCATGGGAGATAATCGTAATAATAGCAACGATTCCCATATCTGGGGATTTTTACCAGTCAAGAACGTGATTAGCCGTGCAGTTTTTCGCTTTTTACCACTGCATCGCTTTAGCTGGGTTTAATGGTTCTAATCTAACTTCTGACTTCTGTTTCCCCGCAACCTCAAATACCAGGATAAATGTAAGGATTTCTTAAAATATAGTGTAGGATACAATGTTTGTGGCGGGGGGGTGTGTATCGTTGTATAGTGGAAAATGTGGTAGAGCGTCCCAACCCTGATCGCAAAAACCGCCACAAACGACTCCCAACTGTACCTGTATCTTTTAGAACGTCAAATAACCGTCGAGACTTGCTATGACTGCAACACCTGGTCAAAACACAAAATCTTCGTCAGCAACTTGCTTGAAAAAACCAGATTTTCGTAAGGAAACTCGCTTAGGATTAGTGCTTTATGGTGGGGTTTCTCTAGCAGTTTATATGAATGGTGTTTGTCGAGAATTTTATAATGCAACAAGGGGTCGGGGAATTTATAAATTAATTAAAGCACTGACCGATTCAGATATTGTTGTTGATATTGTATCGGGAACTTCAGCGGGAGGAATTAATGGAGTTCTCTTGAGCTATGCAGTTGCTAATAGCTACGAAAAAATTGTAGTTGACTTCAAGGAATTTGGAGATATTTGGCGAGAAAGTGGAGATATAAATAAATTACTGCGTCCGCTCAAAAAAGAAAATAATCAAATAGATGTTAATTCTCTTTTAAACGGCGAAGGCTACTATCAAGAAGAACTTTTTAAAGCTTTTGAAAAAGCTGGAAATAACCAAGAATCTGCTCCTGATGGAGAATGGTATTCAGAGTTTAACGAACTAGATTTATTTATCACTGGCACTGATGTTTTAGGAAGAATCCATCAAACCTTTGACAACACTGGAAAAGTCATCGAAATCAAAGATCATCGTTGCATTTTTCAGCTTAAATATCGAGAAGATCAAGATGTTGGAGATCCTTTTTCTACCAAAGATGCAGATACTCAAAAAGCCTTAGCTAAACTCTGTCGAATCACCTCTTGTTTTCCCCTTGCTTTTCCTGTAGTACCTGTCGAAATTAAGTCTGATAATAAGGTAGATAACAAACTACAAGAATGGGGAAAGCTTTTGAGAAATCGCCTCCTTCCGCAAGAACCTCCAAAAGAGGGATATAAAATCTATTTTGTTGATGGGGGAGTTCTAGATAATCGTCCTTTTAGTTATACCACTGAAGCCATGTATTATCGTACAGCAGATCGTCCTGTCAATCGTCAATTATTTTATCTCGATCCCAATCCAGAAAGCTTTGTTAACAGTAGCAAATTTACAGAAATGGAGCAACCTACTGTTTGGGAAGTCATCACCGGTTCTCTAATCAGTTTACCTAGGTATGAAAGTATTGGCAAAGATCTTCAACAAATCAAAGATATTAACGACAAAATTCGTCGCTATAACTTGTTATTAAAAAGTGTTGATGAAGAAGTACATGAACAAACAACAGAAGCCAAAAATCGTTATTGGAGGTGTCGTTTAGTCAGTTTAAGAGATAGTATTCTCTTCGTAATTTTTGACAACCAATATTTCATTGGCAAAGAACAAGAACAGGAAGAACTATTAGAAAAAAGTGCTACTTTATTGACCCAATTTATTAACAATTTAGAGGAAATTAAAAATCGAGAGGAAACTTTAAATTCCCTAGCTCAAAATATTGAAAATCTAGATCTTCAATATGCTATTAGAAAACATAACTTTCTCTCATCTCAAATTTACTCTCTGATGTCTGATGCTATTACCAAAGATACAGATAATATTGCCAAATATACAGAGTTGAAAAATTTAGCCAATAAAATCACTTGGCTGCTAGAGTTGCTCAAAGTCATTGATCAGGTTGTCAAAGAAGTCATAAAATCCGAACCTGTTCGCCAAAAATTTTATCAACTCATTACAGAAGAGGAAGAAGACAATAATCAACAATCTGTAAATTTGAAGCGCAAAAAAATATATGATTATCTATTAACGTTGTTGCGTCTTATCTTAGATAGTCAAGATTTAGCCGATGTTACCGTAGAAAATCTCAAAGAGCTAGATTTTGACAAAATCGGTTCTATCCGGAGACAATTACGGGACAAGGTTAAAGTTATGGATCTAGATCAAGATTGGGGAGCATTAACTATAACCAAAGGTGAAACAATCTTAGAAAAAATAGAACAAGCTGCTGCGAAGTTGTTAACTGAACAATCGGAGAATATAGAACCAGCAATTGGCAAATTTGAGAAATTTCAGCTAATTGATCAAGTAATATATCCCTATCAATATTTGTCCGATATCCAAAACAAAAATCTAATTAAACTTGTTCGTATTTCTCCCAATGATGCTGATAAAGGATTTGGCAAAGATAAGGGACTTAAAGAAAAATTAGCTGGAGATCAATTTCGTGCTTTTGGAGGCTTTTTTAAGAAATCTTGGCGTTCTAATGATATACTTTGGGGACGGTTAGATGGAGTCAACCGTATTGTTGATGGGTTATTAACTTCAGAATCCTTAAAAGCCTTCTCTGGAGTTGTAAGTCGCCAAATTAAACTAGAACAATTCCCCGGAACTGAGGAAGAGAAAATTCAAGAATACGTCAAGCGACTTGTTGATGAATCTTTTCCCACAGAAACACAAACAGAAAAAAATGAGCTAATTCAAGACCTAATTAAACTTGCTCAACCTAATACAACCCTTGCAAAAGAAGAATTAGAAGAATTCTTAAATAAGCTTGTCATTTTAGGACATAGTGCTATTCTTAAGGAAAATTTAGGGAATGTATTCAAAGACTCAATTTCTGAACAATTGGAATGGAATCAACAAAAAATTGACTCAACTCCTGAACCAATCTACAACTATGTTGGTGGCTATTTTGACAAAGCAGTAACTCCCTTAGCTGCTGCAGAGCTTGCTCAACGTTTCCTAGAAGATTTCAAAGGGAAAGAAAAAGAATACTTCCTGGGTGAATATGGAGTTGGTTCAGAAACAATAGTGAAAGATATACCTTCTAATATTCTCAAAAGTTTAGGCGCTCGGTCAGCGATAATTTTGAGTGATATCATAGAATCTAGTAAGACTGGTAAACGACTGCTTAGACTTCAATCTTATCAGCTTCTCAAACAAATTCTGAATATATACTATTTCCTGTCCCAAAGAAGTAGTCCAAGCAGCTATAAAACACAAGCCTCTCCCCTAATCTCTGCTTTGAAATCATTGCTTCTTTTTATTATTGCATTTGGAGTAATAGCCTATCTACTAAATATCTTACCAAGATGGGCTGTGTTAACGATTGCAACCTTAGCATTACTGGCTCTTCGGGAATTGTTATGCAAATAATTAACTTAAAATAAAATTCGATGAGAGCAACTACGCTCAAAAGTAGCTGAAATTCATACAGGAAAGGACTTAAGGCACAAAAGGGTTAA
>NZ_SFBY01000246.1:0-7874 GCF_007095505.1 Microcystis sp. M_QC_C_20170808_M3Col | reverse complement strand
GTTATCAGTTATCAGTTATCAGTTATCAGTTATCAGTTATCAGTTATCAGTTATCAGTTATCAGTTATCAGTTATCAGTTATCAGTTATCAGTTATCAGTTATCAGTTATCAGTTAGAAAAGGCAAGAGTATTGATTAATTTGTCTTCCCATGTCTCCCACTCCCTAATCCTGACTCCTGACTATCCTTATTAGTTTATTACAAATGCTGACTATTAATAATGTCAAAAAAAATTACGGAAGACGCTTAGTATTAGATCAATTAAACTTTCATATTGAAGCGGGGGAAATTTACGGTTTACTCGGTCCCAATGGTGCGGGAAAAACCACCACTATTAACTTAATTTGTAATTTATTAAAACCCTCATCGGGAGAAATTACCTTTAATTATTTGCCAATTTCCAGAGTTACTAAAGAATTAATTGGGGTTGCCCCGCAGGAAAATTTGTTGTACAAATCCCTTACTTGTGAGGAAAATCTCAACTTTTTTGCTCAGATTTATGGACTCGATCGCACCCAGCGTCGTCATCGGATTAAAAGCAGTTTATCCGCAGTAAATTTGCTTGATCGCGCCCGTAGTCCGGTGGAAACTTTAAGCGGTGGAATGCAGCGCCGGATGAATATTGCCGTGGCTATTGTTCATCAGCCAAAATTATTAATTCTCGATGAACCAACCACCGGTTTAGACATCGAATCTCGTTATGAAATTTGGGATTTAATCGGAGAATTACGGCGCCAGGGAATGACAATTTTATTAACTACCCATCTCCTCGATGAAGCACAGCGTCTCTGTCAACGTATCGGGATTTTAAAACAAGGTCGTATTATTGCCGAAGGTAATTTAAATCAGCTGCGTCAGCATATTCCTGCGAAAGAAATTATTATCATGGATACCCAGGATCAAGAAGCGGCAATAAATCGAGGTAAACAATTAGGATTTACTCCCAAATTTTACGGAAAAGATTTAGCTTTTTGGTTACATGAACATCTAGAATTAAGCGAGATTATTCGGGCATTCGATGGCATTAATATTGATTCTATCGCCCGTCAGACGATACAGTTAGAACATATTTATATGGAAATTATGAATCAATTTTAAACCCGTTTTTGAGAATTCAGGTTGATTATCGGCATTTTTTTCAGTAATTGACCTCAATTAAGCTAAATCGCCGTTTTTTTTAGCGTCATGATCATCTATAATTTTTGGATAGGTTCTATTAATTGGAGACGGAATCAATGATGAAATTAACTTCTATCACTGGCTTATTGGGTCTATCGGCGGTATTATTAAGCTCACATCTACCGGCAGCCGCGCAAAATTGTCGGCCACTTTCTCTATTAGGGGGTGAAGGTAGTGAAGTTACGAAAACCGTCTCACAACCCACTGTTCCAGGTCCTTTCGGTGTTATCATAACTCGTAATAATTGGAATACCGATTGGGCAGTTCCGGGGGGTAGAAGTTTTCAGAGGTTTATCGTTACGGTTTCTGTCCCCCGGGCTGCCTCCTTTGATATCCGGCTGTTTCTCAAGTATAGCGATCAAACTAACGAGGAATTTTTTAATACTAATGGAGTACGAATCGAACCCGATAAACCCTTAACAATTACTGCCACAGTACGGGCAAATGATCAACCTTTTTTAGTCAATCTTTTTGTCAATGGTATTCAGCACATCGGTAATACCTACACCGCTTCTGTTGTCGGTTGTGAACGATAAAATATATAGGGTGTGCTGAAAAAGTTTTTTCTGGGGGCAGGGTGTGGGGTTTTAAGCTAAGAGGCATTTTAACCACCTATCCGATTAGCTAAATCTCACCCAATCCCTTTACTGTTGCCTCTTGTCTCATCTCAACAGGCAATTTAACTGCGCGGGTAGCCCCGGATCTTACTCTCTACCCCGATTGACCTTCAGTGGGACAATTAGAGCAATGCACAATTAAGTATTTTTGTCAAGAAAATAATATTAAACTTATTATTGATACCTGCCATCCCCAAGCTCAAATTATCTGGCAATTAGCGATTAATTAAGCTACCCTAACTAATATCCCCCCCCATTTGCCTCGATTTAGAACTGGCTTTTATCCGTCCCCACCTTATTATCGATTTTTTTCGAGAATATTATGTCTGAAACTATCACTCCCACCATTAGCGATCGCATCTGTAAACACATGAACAAAGATCACGGTGATGCCGTGCTCTTCTACGCTCAAGTTTACGGTAATATTACCGATGCAGAAACCGCTCAAATGCTCTCCATCGATCCCCAAGGCATGGATTTAGTAGTAGAAAAATTAGGGGAGAGTCAAACAATTAGAATAGCTTTCGAGCGCACCCTAGAATCAGCCAAAGATGCCCATAATATCCTCGTTGAGATGCTAAAAGTTAATCAAACCACCCCTTGACAAAGATCGATTTTGCGACTATCACCGAAAAAGACCAACCTAGAGAATTAGCCCATGAATCAGGTTAATAGTACGGGAATAAAAATACCCAAGTCTGGCTGGCGTTTACTGCCTTTTTTAGTCTTGGGTGTGCTAGTTTTTGCCTTTAATTCCTCCCTAGAATTAAATTATCTAGTCAAGGGTTATATTACTCTCTTGGAATTACAGACAGGCATCGTGGTTTTATACTTTCTTCTGGCTAAATTAGGGAAATCTCAAAAATTATGAGAAATAGAACTATAGCGGCTTTACTAGCCTTTTTTCTCGGTTATCTTGGCATCCATAAGTTTTATCTAGGGGAGAATTTGGCAGGTGTTCTCTATCTACTTTTCTTCTGGACTTTTATCCCCGGCATCATTGCTTTTTTTGAATTTATTGGTTTAATCATCATGTCAGATCAAGCTTTTGATGCTAAATACAATCCTAACTATCTCCCCAGCAGTAGAGAGCGAGGACTGCCGGAATCAGGTCAGCAAAAAACCGCTACTTTACTCCAGCTTAAAAAACTTTACGATCAGGGAATTATTACTGCTGAAGAATACGAAGAAAAACGCAGAAAATATTTAGATTCTCTTTAAAAAAATATGTCTAATCTCTCTCCTCGCCCTCCCGAATCTTCTGAGTGGATCTGGCTATCTTTAGTCCCAGTTTTCGGTGGGCTTGCCATTGCTAATGCTGGCAAAAAAACTAATAACCAAAGTTGGTTATCCGTCGGCATTGCCTTGACAATTATCTCCCTTATTTTCCTTACACAAGAGTCTTTTATCGTAATTTGGTTTGCCCAAATCGGCCTGGGTTTATACATCCGTCAACAGCTTAATTCCCATCCAATAGCTTCGGCAAATAGAACCGATTCCAGACAGTCATCCTCTCCTCTCGAAAAAATTGATATTAACAGCTGTTCCACCAACGATCTGGTTCATAAATTAGGGTTGCCGATTGTCTATGCCAATGATATCGTTTCTGTCCGTAATGAAGGACATATTTTTACCCATTTAGAAGAATTACACTTCTTGGCTGGCCTACCAGAAAATTATCTCAAAAAATTGGAACCTTTGATTATCTTTGCCTACGATATTCGCCAAGAAGTTGACGTTTCTTGGCGTTGTTTAAACTACCACTCCGTTGAGGAATTAGTCAATCTCGGTCTTGACTTTTCCCTGGCCGATAAAATTGTCGCCGAAAGAGAAAAAAATGGTGTCTATCGTTCGGCGATCGAAGTGAGAAACCGTACAGGTATTCCCTTAAAATCCTATCAGCAATTGCTCTAGATTAGCTTGATTCTAGTTAGGGTCTGCTGAATAAATCTAAAAACCTTGTTGGGTAATATCTTGAGGCTTTTTTCAAATCAAACAAGTGCCAGTCATTGGAGTGATCGGGGGGAAAATTCAGGCACTTTTTCCCTGAAAATTAGGTAATTGACCATCTGAAAATGGGTAAAACCCTACACCCTACACCCTACACCCCACACCCTGCCTTCACGAAAAAATTTTTCAGCCAACCCTAGTTATACCTTGAATTGCTTTTCTATCAAAGACACGATCCAACTTCTGGGTAAAAAACGGGGCAGATTGACGATAATTTTATTAGCAAATTTACCGGCTACCACGTTGGGGCGTTTGTTTGCCAAGGCGGTTAAAGCCTCTTGTACCACAACTTCCGCCGAATCTAACCAGCCGTTTTTGCCCATAAAAGCCCTGGGAAATCGGGCCACCTCAAAAAAATTCGATTCCGTCGGACCGGGGCAAAGAGCGAGGATTTCAACGCCTTTGTCTTTATTTTCTGCCCAGAGAGACTCGCTAAAGCTGAGGACAAAGGCTTTTGTCGCCGCATAGACGGAAAGATAGGGCAGCGGTTGAAACGCCGCAGTGGAAGCAACATTGATGATTGCCCCCCCGGCGCCGGCAAGCATCGGACCGAGAAAATAGTGGGTTAATTCCACCAGTACCAGATTATTTAACTGGATCATTTCTAACTGTCGGGCTAAATCCTGCTCGCTAAAAGCACCATAATCACCAAAACCGGCATTATTTACCAGTAAATCGACGTTGATTCCTTTTTGGTTCACCGTATCATATACTAGCTTTCCCGCCCCGGCAACGGTCAGATATTGAACGATAACTGTCACTTTTACCGAAAAATTGGGTTTAAAGCCTCGCCCTTTTAGGGCGACTTTATATGATGTATGCTATTAAGAATAGGGGGCCGGGTAAGCAACCGCTTAAAAAACCCAGTCATCGCAGGATGAACGCACCTTGAAAACTAGAGTTATGGGGTTCTATAGGGGAATGCTCCTATAGGTAAAAGCTCTAAGCGTCAAGTACCAGAGAAACCAATTATTTTAGAGGTTTTGAACTGTATCGTGGGGCACACGAAAACAGGCTTCTGTAAGGTCGCGAAAGTCTGAGGAGAGAACCACCTCTGGGTTGGATTTCGCCAGGAATCTAATTCAAGTGGACTCGTTGAGCCAGAAATTCTCAGCAGTGATGCTAGAAGAATCCACGTCCGTTTACGGCGTGGGGTATGTCAACCCGTATTGTTCCTCTAATTCCGCCGCTAATTGTTCTAGTTTATCTCTGGATCTAGCGGCTAAAATTAGCTCCATTTGCCCTTGAGCAAGTTGACGAGCAAAGACGACACCGATACCGGTAGAAGCGCCGGTAATGAGGGCTGTTTTCATAGAAGATCAACTAAAAATAGCTTTTTTTCTGGAATTGTACCACAGTGAACTTTCCATTTACAGTTCTTAACTTGGCGGGGAAGGCATTTTTTCAACTCAGAATATATGTTAGGCTAGAAATAGAACAAAGGTCGAGGAAGGTGCAGAAATGACAGTTATAAGCTTCACTGATCAAGATATTGCCAAGTATACCGCCGCTGATATTGCTTCTTTAGCCGAACGACTAGAAAAAGATGAGTATAGCAACCCCTTCGAGGCTTTGCGGGATTGGCATATGTTGCGAGCGATCGCTTTTCAAAGGCAGGAATTAGCCGAATCTTATCTTTATCTGTTGGATATAGAAGCCTACGATGAGGCTTAAAGTTGCTTGGTTAAACAAAACTTAACACAAATTACTGGGGGTGTGAGACTAGCACACCCATTATTTTTGATTATGGTATTCTCTGGCTGAAAAAAGCCCCTAGCTTTTTGCTCCTTATTTCCCTACTATCAGTAACAAAGTATTTTTAGGCGATCAACTAAATTATGGGCAAACAATACAACATTTATGGGATCGGTAACGCACTCGTCGATATGGAATTTCAAGTCTCTCCTGAATTACTGCAAGAATTGGGCATCGATAAAGGAGTGATGACGCTGGTGGACGAAAATCGTCAAACCCAGTTGATGGAAAAATTGGCTTTTGATTGTAAACGCAGCGGTGGCGGCTCGGCGGCTAATACCCTAGTAGCGATCGCTCAGTTGGGGGGTAGAGGTTTCTATTCCTGTAAAGTGGGCAATGACGAATTGGGCAAGTTTTATCTACAAGATCTGCGCGCCTGTGGTTTGCATACCAATGAACACGGTGGCGAAAAAGAGGTGGGAATTACGGGAAAATGTCTAGTTTTCGTCACTCCTGATGCCGATCGCACCATGAATACTTTTCTCGGCATCACCGGGGAAATTTCTGAACGGGAATTAGTCCCTTCAGCGATCGCTAATGCCGATTATCTCTATCTCGAAGGTTATCTCGTCACCTCTCCCACTGCCAAAGCTGCCGCTATTAAAGGGCGAGAAATTGCTCAGGCTGCTGGAGTCAAAACCGCTTTATCCCTGTCGGATCCCAATATGGCGATCTTCTTCCGGGAGGGATTACTGGAAATGATCGGAAAGGGGTTAGATTTCGTTTTCGCTAATGAGTCGGAAGCTTTGACTATTTCTGGCAGCGAGGAAATCGAGTCAGCGATCGCCTATTTTAAAACCATTGCCAAAGGATTCGCTATCACCCGGGGTGCCAGTGGTTCTTTGATCTATGATGGCGAAAATCTGCTGGAAATTGACCCCCATCCCGTACAGGCGATCGATACCGTCGGTGCGGGGGATATGTATGCAGGTGCGTTTCTCTACGGTATTACCCACGGTATGGGTTACAAAGGAGCGGGAAATCTCGCTTCTCTGGCAGCCTCGCGGGTGGTTTCTACTTTTGGGGCGCGTTTACAAACCGAGGAAATTCAATCCCTGCGCGATTCGATCGTTTTGGGATAGGTTTTGTCGGTGATCAGCTTTCAGTCAGTAGTCAGGTTTTTTCTCCCTGCTCCCTGCTCATAGACAGTCTTAACGAGTAATCCAGATAGTCATACTAAATCCTCTTTAAAAGGTATAGGAGAGTGGGAAGTGGGGGGAAGGGAGCGGGTTTTTCAAGTTGGATTGGCAGTTAATCATGCTATTAAAAAACGATTCAGTATAACGGCTAAGTTGAGCCGCCACGATTAGATTTGAGATTCTTGTGGTTCATCCTGTTTTGGTCGGCTCCAACGACTTGTTAGACCTTGCTTTGGTGGTAAGCTGACTACCTGCCTGCCACTTTCTGCTTGTCTTTTTTGCCAATCTACAAACATTGCATCCAAATCGTAGTTAAAGGATTTAGCGTGTTCTTCTCGAAATTTATGAATTTCATCCAAAATTTCATCTTGCCACATCGTTATAATCTCCTAAAAGTTCGTAAGGAGTACAAATTATGGGTAACTCGTATCCCAAATCAAGACTGATCTCTGCCAACTTCCTCTGAATTTGAGCGTTGGCAATATGTTTACAGTTCCATGTTAACAAGTAATCTAGCCCGTGGACAGTCGCCGCAGCAATGTGAACCGCATCATCAGAAGCTTTGGGAGGAAGATTGCTTCGCATAAGAAACTGGGTTGCCAAGTTGCGTACAGCCTGATTGAGTTCAACCAAGGGCAATTCATTGAGAATTTCTAATCGTTTCAAAGCAATCTCAGCATCTCCTTTGGCTACTTCATCCAAAACAACCTGTGAAATATAGAGAACAAAATCATTACGGCGATTTTGCCACCAGTCTCGTGTTGTTTCGATATTCCCCGCAATAATCAGGTTTTTGGTCGATCTGGCTGTTAGATAACCAATAATACTGGTTTCAATATAGACGGTTTCGCTCACGGCAATCTAGAAAATCCATCCAATGCCTATTCTACCGCATTTAATCTTGGTTTCAAAGGTGTTGGGTAACAGTCGTCAACCTAACCTTGTATGTGAAATATTCACAGTCAGCATAACGTTTCCGTTCACCCACCGCTAGTAACTTCTTGGACTCAACCAAGAGACTGAATACGGTCGGTGTGCAACGGTTAGACATCAGACACTAATGGTAAACGACGAATACGAATACGGCTTGGCTCAACCGTAATAGCTGATCCTTGTTCTAAATCCTCCTCGCACTCAGGGATTACTGTCAACAAAAGATTCGTAAGTGCTTGGG
>NZ_SFBY01000245.1:0-6264 GCF_007095505.1 Microcystis sp. M_QC_C_20170808_M3Col | reverse complement strand
GTTAGTATGGAAATAAATAACATCCTAGAAACTGAAGATAGAGAGGTGTTTATGACCTTATCTCAAACCTATCAGGAATGGAAGGAAGCAACTAAACGGGAAGGACTCGAACAAGGACGCGAGGAAAACTAGAGGCTAAACTGGAATCTATTCCCCGTTTGCTTGCTTTGGGTTTAAGTGTGGAACAAATCGCTCAAGCTTTGGATTTAGACTTAGAACAAGTCCGACAAGCGGCGCGAGAGTAAAGGTGGAGAGTTAAAACGCAAAAATGCCACAATGGATAAAATAGGCATTTTCTGACTAACTGACATCTTCTATGAGTAACCACCTAAGCGGAAGCGAGATTCGCCAGCGATTTTTAGACTTTTTTGCGGCCAGAAACCATAAAATTCTCCCTAGTGCCTCTCTAGTCCCAGAAGACCCCACCGTTTTGCTGACTATTGCGGGAATGCTCCCTTTTAAACCGATTTTCTTAGGGCAAAAGACCCCAGAATTTCCCCGCGCTACCACTTCCCAAAAATGTATTCGCACCAACGATATCGAAAATGTCGGCCGGACTGCTAGACATCATACTTTTTTTGAGATGTTGGGCAATTTTAGCTTTGGTGATTATTTTAAAGAACAAGCGATCGCCTGGGCCTGGGAATTGTCCACAGAAGTTTTTGACCTTCCCCCCGAAAGATTAGTCGTTAGTGTCTTTAGGGAGGATGAGGAAGCTTTCGCTATCTGGCGCGATAAAATCGGTATTCCTGCCCATCGTATCCAAAAAATGGGCGAAGAGGATAACTTTTGGGTATCGGGTCCCACGGGTCCCTGTGGTCCCTGTTCGGAAATTTACTACGATTTTCACCCAGAATTAGGGGATAAAACCATCGATTTAGAGGATGATAGCCGTTTTATCGAGTTTTATAACCTCGTCTTCATGCAGTATAACCGCGACGCGGACGGTAATCTGACACCCCTAGCGAATAAAAATATCGATACGGGGATGGGTTTGGAACGGATGGCGCAAATCCTGCAAAAAGTCGCCAATAACTACGAAACTGACCTAATTTTCCCGATTGTCGCCGAAGCGGCCCGGTTAGCAGCGATAGACTACCAGAAAGCGGACGAAAAAACGAAAGTTTCCCTAAAAGTCATCGGCGATCATGTGCGTTCGGTAGTACACATGATAGCGGATGGTATCTCAGCATCGAATACTGACAGAGGTTACGTCCTGCGTCGTCTGATTCGGAGAGTAGTACGGCACGGGCGTTTAATCGGTATTGAAGGTCAATTTATCACCAAAGTGGCGGAAGTTGCGATCGCTCTTTCCGAGTCCGTCTATGGCAATGTTCGGGAACGAGAAACGGTGATCAAGGCAGAATTAGAGCGAGAGGAAGCGAGATTTTTAGAAACCCTAGAAAGAGGCGAGAAACTGCTCGAATCGATTCTAGAAAAAGAAAAAAGCCAGATTTCGGGAGTCGATGCCTTTACCCTTTATGATACCTATGGCTTCCCCCTCGAACTCACTCAAGAAATCGCCGAGGAGCAGGGTTTAAGCGTCGATACGGCGGGTTTCGAGCAGGAAATGAAAAAACAGCAGCAAAGATCAAAAGCCGCCCACGAAACCATAGATTTGACGGTACAGGGCAGTTTAGATAAGCTGGCGGAACATATTCACCCGACGGAATTTCTCGGTCATACGGATTTGCAAGCAACCGCAACAGTAACGGCAGTTTTGGTCGCCGGTAAAACGGTGGAATCGGCCGCATCAGGCACTGAGGTGCAGGTAGTTCTCGATAAAACCCCTTTTTATGCCGAATCGGGTGGACAAATCGGTGACAAGGGTTATTTAACCGGCGATAATCTGGTTATCCGCGTTGAGGATGTGCAGAAAGAATCGGGGATTTTTATCCATTTTGGTCGGATTGAGCGGGGAATTGTCACCACTGGCGATACAATTAATGCTCAGATCGATCGCTCCTGTCGTCGTCGCGCCCAAGCTAATCATACCGCCACCCATCTGCTACAATCGGCCTTGAAAAAGCTTGTCGATGGGGGGATTTCCCAAGCAGGTTCCCTCGTCAATTTCGATCGCCTCCGTTTTGATTTTAACTGTCCTCGTCCCCTGACTAGCGCTGAATTGCAACAGGTGGAAGAACAGATTAACACTTGGATTGCCGAAGCGCATGACACCGAGATAGCGGTGATGGGATTGGAAGAAGCGAAGCAGAAGGGAGCTATTGCCATGTTTGGCGAGAAATACGGCTCAGAAGTGCGAGTCATCGATATTCCTAGCGTTTCTATGGAATTATGCGGGGGAACTCACGTTAAAAATACCGCCGAGATCGGTTTATTTAAAATCATCTCCGAGACGGGAATCGCCGCGGGAATTCGTCGCATCGAAGCGGTGGCCGGCCCTGCCGTGTTAGCATACCTGAATGAACGGGATCAGGTGGTGCGGGATTTGTGCGATCGCTTTAAGGTCAAACCTCTGGAAATTCCCGATCGCATTACGGCCTTACAATCAGAGTTAAAGGGGACACAAAAGCAGTTAGAAACGATTAAACAGGAGTTAGCCCTAAATAAATCGGATGCTTTGCTATCTCAAGCCGAATCTATCGGCGAATTTAAGCTATTAGTCGCTTCTTTGGGCGATATTGATGCTAATGCTTTGATGGCCGCAGCCGAAAGACTACAGCAAAAATTAGGGGAAGGGGCAGTGGTTTTGGCCTCGACTCCCGCAGCTGATAAAGTGAGTTTAGTGGCCGCTTTTAGTCCCCAGGTGATTAAAGATCGGGGTTTACAAGCGGGTAAATTTATCGGTGCGATCGCTAAAATCTGCGCTGGTGGTGGTGGTGGTCGTCCCAATTTAGCTCAAGCTGGGGGACGGGATGCTAGTAAGTTAAGCGAAGCTTTAGCTAAGGCCAAAAGTCAGTTAACTAGCAGTTTACAATAGTTTTAAGGGTGGACATTTTGTCCACCTTTAAAAAATTAGTTATTCTCTCGGTGTGATTGGTAAAAATAATATGGAACTACTGATCAAGAATTTGGGATCAATTAGAAATAATAATCAAGCTATAGATTTAACTAAGAAGTTTTACACTTTTATTGGCTATAACAATAGTGGCAAAACCCTAGTTTCTCAGCTTTTATGGACAATTTTTAATCATGACAATATTGAAAAGTTTTCCGAAAATACCCAAATTGATTTTTTAGTAATTGACTCGGAAAAACCTATTAAAAAAATTACGATCAATCAAGAATTAATCGATGAGATTCTCAATAAATTTAGCCAGTTTATTGAAAAAGAAGTTGTTAATACTTATAATCTTGATGCCAGTATTAAAGAAACGATCATTGGTTCCAATAAATTAATTTTTCAAGCGGATATCAAAGAATTTAAAGAGACGAAATTTAAAACAACTTTTTTGGTTCGTGTTGCAGGAAATAATGATCTGGAGTATTTACAGATTAGCAAGGGCAAAGGTAGCCTAACAATAAATATAAAAGAACCTAATATACCTGAAAAAGTATTTGATCAAATACCCAGAGACTTTTTTGAGAGAGCTAAACCATCCAAGGAATCAGTAATTATTTCGTCAATAATAAGAGTGCTTTTGTCTCAGACAGAAGATACTTTTTTTATCCCCGCTAGTCGTAGCTTTTTTCCTGTTTTCTACCAGTACATTTATGAGATAGAAAGAAATAAGAGAATTGAGTCTAACCGTCTATTTTTAGAATTAATAGAAAATATTGATGATGATAGTGACAGTAATGAAGATAAATTAAAACGTCTTCGGGAACAATTACCCAAAAGGTCTTATACAGAACCAATGAATAAAGTGATTGAATCGCTTTATTCTCTCAATACCAAGAAAAAAATTAATTCAGTTTATAATTCTCTGATTGAAAAGATGAGCGGATTAATGGGAGGAGAAATCACCATTTCTAGTCTAGAATCGATCGCACCTATTCAATTTTCTTTCAAATTCGATGAAAGCAAAGATTTACCCATGTATCTAGCTTCATCTTCAGTCAATCAGTTGACTATCTTGTATCTTTATCTCAAATATTGGGCCAAGGAAAAAAACAATTTTTTGATGATAGATGAACCAGAAGTTAATTTGCATCCCGAAAATCAAATTCGCTTAATGGATATTTTAGTTCAATTTGTCACCGAGCATGATAATCGAGTTTTGATCACCACCCATAGCCCGATTTTAACTGATATTCTCAACAATTATGTTTATCTTCATACCTTAAAAAGTTATGATGTTGATGTCACAAAAATTATTGAAGATAATCAATTAAAAAATTTAAATCCAGAAATTTCAATTGCTAAAGAAGACTTAGGAGTTTACTTTTTCACGGGTGATATAATTATTGATTATGGAACCAGTCAATATGGTGTTTATTTTCGTAACTTTAAAGAAGTTATCAACTCTGTGCAGAAATCTGGAGAAATTTTAACCAACCATATCTATTTAGCAGAGAATGAGTAAGTCTAACTCAAAAAAAGAAATATTTTCCCTTAGACAAGAGTTTCATCAAGCTTTAGAAAAATGGGGTTTTATTGAAGAAATCTGCCTTAGTCAGGATGCGTGTATTGAAATTCAAGAAACAAATAAGAGCGAGTTAAAGAAAGTAGTTATTAATCACTTACAGTTATCGTCTAAAAATGACAAAAATATATCTACAGAAGTAGATAAAATCTGGGTTATCAATTTAGAAAAAGAGTTATCCGGTATCTCTGCTTCCGGCAAAACCCCTGAAAAAGCTATATTAGTTTTACAGAGAAAAGTCGATGATGCCGGTAAAATTATCAATTATCATCTGCAAATTTGTTTAATTGAACTCAAAGCATCCCTACAGGCAAAAAAAGACAAAGAAAGCACATTAAAGCAGATTGCTGGTAAATTTCAAAGCGGGATGAATAGAATCTATATGCTTCTGACTCTCAATAATCATGCTAATCCCCAGAAAAACTATCAAAATGCACAAATATTTGTGCAATTCAGAGGAATTATTTTTTATAATTGCAACGCAATTAAAGATAGTGATATTGCCAAAGAAAATGATCAAGACTATAATTTGAGTGAGAGTACCTTATATAAAATTCTCTCTCAACCTACAAAATCAGATTTATTAACCCTAGAAACCCTATTAGAAGAACGAGATAAAATCGTCGTTAGGTTCATCCAAAAGCCCAATCAAAATCAAAATTATATCACCATAGGACTGAAAGATTTACTCGGCTCTTCGTTATACTAAATCTGGTTACTAGATTTGATTGTTCAGGCGACTCAAAGGGAGAAAAGAGCTTTAAAGGGTCAAGATAAGATAGCTTTGAGAGTGGGCAAGGTTCTTAATCAGTTTAAAGTCAATAAATACTATAACCTAGAGATAACAGAAGAAGGCTTTTCTTATCAGCGTCAGCTGGAATTAATCGCTCAAGAAACGGCATTGGATGGTGTGTATGTGTTAAGAACTTCTGTGGAGTCAACCTTGATGGATGCAGCGATAACGGTTAAAGCTTATAAAAGTTTATCTCAAGTGGAGGAAGCATTTCGCTGTTATAAGTCAATTGATTTAAAGGTACGTCCTATCTATCATTATAAGGGTGATAGAGTCAAGGCTCATATCTTTTTATGTATGTTGGCTTATTATGTGGAATGGCATTTAAAACAGTCCTTGGCTCCTTTATTATTTGAGTATGAAGAAATTGATGATAGTTCCGTTGATGTGATTAAAGCGAGTCCCAGTGAATCCGCTCAGTCTAAAGAGAGAAAAAAACGGAATCACGAGAACATTCCTGTGCATAGCTTTCGGACTTTGTTGGAAGACTTGGGGACGATTTGCTTGAATACAGTAGAATGTAGGATTAGAGAGGGAAGTTATCGTTTTTCTAAGATAACTCGACCGACCCAACTGCAACAATCATGCGTTAGATTTATTAGGTGTTTCCTTGATTTGTACCCAGTAACGGGGTATCGTAAATTCTCTTAATCCCTTCTACAGCACAGGTTATGGCTTTTTGTCAACGGGGAAGTCCAGTTATTAAGCTGACGTGGAGATGCTTAAAGGGAGCATCTTGCTTTTCCAAATAAGTTTTTGGACAATTCACAGTAAATATCTAGGGTCTGCTGAAAAAGTTTTTCGGTGGGGGTTGGGGGTTGGGGGTTGGGGGTTGGGGGTTGGGGGTTGGGGTGTGGGGTGTGGGGTTTTACCCATTTTCAGGTGGTCAATTACCTAATTTTCAGGGAAAAAGTCCCTGAATTT
>NZ_SFBY01000244.1:0-6428 GCF_007095505.1 Microcystis sp. M_QC_C_20170808_M3Col | reverse complement strand
AATAAAGCTTATTAAAAGAATAAGTTATGGATTTACCAATTTTGAACATCTTCGACTTAAGCTGTTTGCTTGCTTTAATTCATAACAAAAATTAACACACGAAAACCAGAAGAGCCAAATCAGGGGCAAGATTGATAATCTAACCAACATTCTTAAAGATATGAATACTCTCAATATCGACTTACACCGCCAATCGGAATTTGCAGCTATGATTCAAGCAGTAGAAACTAAACTTGCAGAGGATAGTCAAAATATTCCTACTTCTTCTGAAAAAAACGCATCCCTATCATCTATTACCTATGATTTAAGAGGAGCTACCATTGGCAATTTAGCTCATAATGTGCAAGGAAGCCAACAGAATTATCCCCAGTAACCTAACAACAATAACCCAGAGAAAAAATAACATGGTTCAGCAACTTAATAACACCCAAATCGCCATCAATACTTTATTGAATAAACTCAACGATTCTCTCCCCCAGATCCGCGCTAAAGCCGCCGAAGTTTTGGGAAAAATTGGCAATAGCAGCCTTGCCGATACCTTAGTATCTCATTTAATGCAAGAAAATGATCTTAATGTTCGCCTGAATCTGATTCGAGCTTTAGGAGAAATTGGCAATGAATCCGCCATTCCTTGCCTAGCTTTCTGCTTATCTGATGCTAATCCCGATATTCGGATAATCACGGCAGAATCTCTCGGAAAAATTGGTAGTGAAAAAGCAATATCCTATCTCATTCAATCCCTACAAGATAAGGAAGTAAAAGTTCGTGTCACAGCCACAATTGCTTTAGGTGAAATTGGACTAGAAGATGTTATTCCTTATCTAGTAAATGTATGTTCCGATGAAGATGATAGCGTGCGTTTCAGTGCTGTTGATGCCCTCGGTAAGATTGGCTCTCGTTATGCAGTAAACTGATATGAAATTGAGTACAGAATCCCTCGATTTAATTATCAGAACCCTTGCCAAAAGACTATTCACAGACAAAAATTCAATTATTCGGATTAAAGCCGCTCAATCCTTAGCTAAACTTGCCACCGAAAAAGCCATTCCCACTCTATGCCAAGCCCTAGAAATTGAAGCCGATCTTAATGTCAGTTTTGCCATTATGGATGCTATAATTGTCATCAGTAATCTTCAATCTTCTAATCCTATGTCAGAAACTTCTAAATATGACCTTCGTGGAGCAAATATTGCTAACTTTGCCGATACGGTGCAAGGAGATCAAAAAGCAGTTCAACATAATTACGCCACACCCCAAAATTTAGCCGAAGCCGCTCAAGAAATCCAACAACTTATCAGCCAACTTGCCCAAACTTATCCCACTAATACCGAAGTTGAAAAACAAACTTTTGTCGCAAAAGTTGACGCAGAAATCAAGAAAAATTCTCGCTTAAGAAGCATTTTAATCACGGGAGGAATTGAATTAATTAAAATTCTCTGTCCTCCCCTCGGTATTCCCATTGAAATGGGTAAAAAATGGCTAGAAACTGCCAGTTTAAGTGAGTAAACCGAGAGGTTTAATAATCTCCTAATGATACAAATCCCGAAGTCCGCCGCTGATGCGTTTCATTTTTGAATTAGCATAATTATAACCATAAGTCAAGCTTTTTTGATGATAATTAACTTTTTTGTTGGTGATATCTTGACCCTGTTCCAGTTTTGGAGACAACCAGTATTTCTATTCTAATAAGGTCTCTTTAATTGTTGTTAAAACTTTGCTATCTTTGACCATCCAAGCATGAAGCAATACCGGAATGGAAATTTCTTTGCCCACCGATAAACGAGAACTATGGGCGGGAAATATCATTAAATCGTAGGGAGTCCAGATAATTGTGGTTTTAATTTTATTTAAAATTTGTTGACAATCTTGATTTAAATCCTCTAGAAATTGACTCCCCGGCTGCATTTGTCTAATCCCATCTAAGGGTAAACTATACGCGGTTAAAGTGCCTCGATTCGGAGCAGAAATATTTAGGTAACGTTGCACTCTTTCCACTCCTCCCAATCTTTGCAGGTAGTAGCGGGTAATTAATCCTCCCATACTAAACCCAATCAGATCTACTTTCTGCTCTTTAGCAAAGTTTTTCTCGATATAATTATCTACCTGACCCGCTAAAACTTCTAACTTTTCGTAACCATGATTGGGAATTAGGTTAAAACTATGCACCTGCCAACCATGATAGTTTAAATACTTGCTCATCGGTTTAAAAACAGCAGTAGTGTCCAGAAAACCATGCACCAAAACAACGGGATTCATAGTTGAGATTTTATCCTTAAATTCTGAATCTATTCTAACGGTTGATCGGGGTGATGAGCGAAAAATTTTTGGGAAGAGCCTATCTACTAGGTACGGCTACCGGCAACTTCTAAGGATTAGGGAAAAAACCAAAAAGTTTAGCGGCACCTCCTAAAATAGCGACTACCAATGCTATCAGAATCCCTCGATTGGTGAATTCCTGATAGGCAACTCTTGCCGTTAATCCATTGATTTTTTCGTCTAAAGTCTTAATATCTCCCTTGAGTTCGGCCTGTCCTATTTCTACTTTAGTTAACCGGTCTTCTATCTTGTCAAATCTCTCATCAATACGTTTTTCCAGAGAGTCGATTTTCTCATCAATACGTTTTTCCAGAGAGTCGATTTTCTCGTCAAGGCGTTTTTCCAGAGAGTCGATTTTCCCCTCAATCCTTGTCAGGACAGCTTCTAGGGAATAAGTGACAGTTTCGTTAGACATTTTGAGCCACTCCAAAAGTCAAATCTTCAGGGCTAAATGCTGGAGGCTATATCTTACCGAAAAATCAGGAGTCTATAGGCGGACATGGATTCCCATTATAAGAAAATTATAAGTCAAGACTTGAGTTTTTGTCAAGCTTTTTTTGACAGCAATCAATGGCAAGAATTTCGGGGAAGTATTTAGCCACCGATGCCTAACCGTCCTGCTAAACTGGGGCTTAAAGGAATCAGAGTCGCTAACATTAAAAAGAGTAGTAATAAACCCCAACCGGCGCGGGTGTCATCGGGTTCGGTTAACTCATTTAAACTAGGTCTTTCCAACTCTCTTTGTAAAAAAGCGACTAAAATTGTCCAATAGAGAGGAATCGGATTACTGGGATTAACTAAGGAAATAATGCCTAAAATGACCAAAGTGGCGACAGTGGTACGGCGGGCAATTTTGCGACCATAAATAGCTTGAACAATTCTGCCACCATCTAACTGTCCTGCGGGCAGTAAATTAAGGGCGGTAATCACCAATCCTAACCAACCGATAACAGTTAAAGGATGCACGGAGATAACGGCATTTTGTAACTCGTCGCCCAAAACTATCCGCGCTAAAAAACTCACTAAAATTGAACTTTGGAAAAAGGTACTAGGGATTTGAAAAAGGCTGGCAGAATTAGATAAAGTTAGTCCAACAATTAATAAGATTAAAGAAACCAAACCTCCCAAAGCAGGACCAGCGAAAGCTATATCAAATAGAACACTGCGGTTAGGTAATAAAGATTCAAAACGAGTAATTGCCCCAAAAGAACCAATCTGCCAAGTGGGAAGAAAATAGGGTAAACTGAGACGAACATTATGGCGTTTAGCGATAATTAGATGACCGATTTCGTGGGCAATTAATACCGACCATAAACCCAAACTCAGGGGAATTGCTTCTCGATATCTCTGCCAATTACTAAACAAATCAAAACCCAATAAAATTCCCGCCGCTTCTAAGCTGGTGACAAGAGTGGCTACTAACAAAACTAAAGAGAGATTTTTTTGAGCAAGAGTGGCAGGACTAGGATCGTTAGTTTTGGGAAGGATAATTACCACAGGTTTTTCCTCGGTTCCTTCCACCAGAAATAAACGATATTTATCGCCAAAATGAACACTTAATTTCTGGGTTAAGCGAGAGTGAACGATATCTGGTTCTCCCCGTAAATTGCCTTTAAAAATTGCCCCTTCCTGAAAAGAGATAGTCTCGGTGGCAAAAAAAGTATCTATCCCAAAAATACTCTGAATAACTTTTAAATCCTCTTCGGTAATTGGAATCACATCCGGTACAATTACTGTCACCGCTGCCGTGGTTTCGAGAGGAGTAACGGACTGGCTAACTGCCGGGTTAACTTTCGGTTCAATTATCTGATTGGTTTTCAGTAAGCGTAAACGGTTGCCCAAATAAATATAGATAATGGTGGAAGCAACCAGTAAAAAGAGAATTACCGCTAGATTGAGATAAATTCCTGCCGCAAATAGCCCGAAAAAAATTAACCAAGGAGCTATGAGTACCAAGGATTGTAACCAAGCTAAAATTCCCAGTTGGCCGTAGGGTTTAGCCCGATAAAAACTCCAAGTCAAGATAGCACCAGCGACGAGGAAAATAACAGCGATCGCAGCAATTTCCGAAGAAATATTAACCATAGGAAAGTCAAAATCAATAGGTTTTTATCAATCAATTTGATTATAAGCTTGCAGGGCAGCCCGTAATTGACCCCGATGCTTTTGTAACAATTCTTGTCCTGCGGCCGCCGAAAGTCCCGTTTTCTGCATTAACAAAGCCAGTTTAACCCGGCGGCCACTTTTTTCCAGTAAAATAGCCGCTTCCTGGCGACTAACATCGGTAAGGTTGCAGATAATCCGCAGGGCGCGGTCATGGAGTTTATGATTAGTAACTGCCACATCGACCATCTGGTTGCCGTAAACCTTGCCTAACATTACCATTGTCCCTGTGGAGAGGATATTTAAAGCCATTTTCGTCACCGTTCCCGCTTTCAGCCGTGTGGAGCCGGCCAAAAGTTCCGGTCCAGTCAATAACCGGATATCCACATCCACCGCGATCTCCACTTGTTCGGCGGGGACACAACTAATAGCAATCGTCGTCGCACCTCGCTGTTTTGCCGCCCGTAAAGCCCCATGAACGTAGGGGGTTGTCCCCCCGGCGGTAATCCCCACTACCACGTCTAATTCGTGAATTTCTCGCTGGGCAATAATCGCCGCCCCATCTTCCGCTTTATCCTCCAAATCTTCGGAACTACGCACCAGCGCCGCCGCTCCACCGGCGATAATTCCCTGTACCAATTCCGGGGGAGTGCAGAAGGTGGGGGGACATTCGGCCGCGTCCAAAACCCCCAGCCGGCCACTGGTTCCCGCCCCAATGTAAAAGAGTCTGCCACCTTTAGCCAGAGCTTGACTGGTCAGGGAGATCGCCAGGGACAATTCTTGCCGGGCCATGGCGATCGCTTTTAGGGTTTGGGCATCCTCGCGATTGAAGAGATCCACCAATTCGAGCGGGTTTAATTGGTCTAAATTTAGGCTATTTGGGTTAATTTGTTCGGTTAAAAGGTGTCCTCTGCTTTCCCACTGTTCCATAACGGTTTAATTGAGCTTTTCGTAAGATTATTTTCAGTATATAGCCAATCGGTGGGTAAAAAGCTTGACAATTGCCGCCCGAATATTAGATAATAGTAAATCGTGTCAATTCCTGCTCGGATCAGGTGAGGACATTAGCACAAAAGCTGGAATTTTTTTCAGCTACCTGTACGGCAAAACGAGCGCAGAAAATTCATGAGTTACGCAATTATTGAGACCGGTGGCAAACAGATTCGGGTAGAACCCGGTCGCTATTACGATATCGAACTTCTTCCCGTCGATGAACAAAGTACCCATACCATCGACAAAGTGCTATTAATCCATGATGAGGATGATATTAGCATCGGTCAACCCTTTATCGAAGGGGCCACCGTCGAAGGGACTGTCATGCAACATCGTCGGGGCAAAAAAGTTATTGTTTATAAAATGCGCCCGAAAAAGAAAACCCGTAAAAAACGCGGTCATCGTCAAGAAATTACCCGTTTTATGATTGATTCAATCAATTATAACGGTAAAACCCTAGTCGCCACTGCTGCTACCTCTGTCGCTGAAGTTGTAGAAGATAGTAGCGATGAAGAAGAATAACTTTTAGAATCAAAAAAGCATTTGGAGAGAAATTATGGCTCATAAGAAAGGTACGGGTAGTACCCGCAACGGACGCGATTCTCGTTCCCAACGCCTAGGCGTTAAGCGCTACGGTGGTCAAGTGGTAAAAGCGGGAAATATTCTCATCCGTCAACGGGGTACTAAAGTTCACCCGGGTAAAAATGTTGGTCGTGGTGGCGATGATACTTTATTCGCTTTAATTGATGGTGTGGTCAAATTTGAATACAAGGATAAAAGTCGCCGTCAAGTTAGCGTTTATCCTGCTGAAGTTAGCGCTAGTTAATCGACTCTCTCGACATCATCGAAAATTTTGGGTGGGAAACCCCGCCGTTCTAGGTTGGCTTTACGTTAGTCTTAAAAAGACCGTCTCGAAAACCAAGTGGGCGGACAGCACCTTGAAAACTCGGCTTAGGGGGTTCCGTTCAGAAAAGCTTGTCCGGGTAAAAAGTCGCGCGCAACAAGTACAAGAAGCG
>NZ_SFBY01000243.1:0-8362 GCF_007095505.1 Microcystis sp. M_QC_C_20170808_M3Col | reverse complement strand
TTTGAGTTAAAAGTTAAACTTCAAGTTTTTATTCAGGACGAATGTACTGATTAACTAATTTTTTGGGGAAAATTAGTTAACCCATCATTATAACATATAATTAATTTGCAAGAGTTCTAGTGTATCAAGGTATTAGGGATGTTAGTCGCTGGTGGCGGTGATGCTCATAAATCAATTAGAAGTGCTACGATCAGCAGAAGCAAGTCCACCATAATACATTTTTTGGCCAAATACAATAATTTCTAGCTAATAAAACAATGGCTCAATTACAAACCCTAATGCCTATACTACAAGAATTTCGCCAAGAATTAGCAAAGTTTTATGGAAAACGGTTAGTAAAACTCATCCTTTTTGGTTCACAAGCGAGGGGTAACGCCAATGAGGACTCAGATATTGATATTATGGTCGTATTAAAAGGCCCCATTTCCCCTGGAGATGAAGTGATTCGGATGGCAGACATCGCTACTCAACTAGACCTTAAATATAATACCTTCATTTCTTTGATTCCCATCGCCGATGAAGACTTTGTTCATCGACAAACCCCATTAATGGACAATATTCGCCGAGAAGGGATTTTCCTGTGAACCAAAACCAAATTTCGTCCTATATCAATCAAGCTAATGAAGAATTAGAAGCGGCCACCCTATTACTTGAAAAAAATTATTATCGTGCTTGTATTTCTCGTTGCTATTATGCCATTTATTGTACAGTCCAAGCTCTGTTAATAGTTAAAAATATCAATACGCGCAGTCATCGAGGGGTACGACAGCAATTTTCTCAACATTTTATTCAAACAGGGGAATTACCATTAGAACTATCAAAAGCGTTAAGAATTACCTATGATTTACGACAATTAGGAGATTATGATCAAGTTATTGAAATAACTAGGGAACAAACACAAATTGCCTGAGAATACGCCACAGTATTTGTAGAACAAGCAATGATCTTGAGCATTTTTTCACTTTAACTACTTAATCTTATGCAGTTTATTGATCGCGCCGAAATAGAAGTAGAAGGGGGTAAGGGAGGTGATGGAATTGTCGCTTTCCGTCGGGAAAAATACGTCCCCGCCGGCGGTCCGGCCGGAGGTAATGGGGGAAAAGGTGGTTCGGTGATTTTCGTGGCGACTCAGAACCTGCAAACCCTGCTAGATTTCCAGTATAGTCGCTATTTTAAGGCCGATGACGGCAAACGGGGCGGCCCCAACAACTGCACCGGGGCCAACGGTAGCGATCGCATTATTAAAGTTCCCTGTGGTACAGTGGTTTACGATCTCGATAGCGAGGCAATTATCGGCGATTTGGTAACTCCCGAACAGACTTTAATCGTGGCCGCCGGGGGAAAAGGGGGATTAGGCAACCGCCACTTTTTAAGTAATAATAATCGCGCACCCGAATACGCTTTACCCGGTTTAGAGGGAGAAAAACGCCATTTACGCCTAGAATTGAAGTTATTAGCGGAAGTAGGCCTGATCGGGCTGCCCAATGCGGGGAAATCCACCCTAATCTCGGCCGTTTCCTCTGCTCGTCCCAAAATCGCCGATTATCCCTTTACGACTCTCATTCCTAACTTGGGAGTGGTACGCAAACCCACGGGAGACGGGACGGTATTCGCCGATATTCCTGGATTAATCGAGGGAGCGCACCTAGGAATCGGCTTAGGACACGAATTTTTACGCCATATCGAACGCACACGCCTGTTAATTCATCTTGTCTCCTTGACATCAGAAGACCCGATCGCCGATTATCAAATTATTCAAGGGGAATTAGCCGCCTATGGTCGGGGATTAGAAAAGCGATCGCAAATACTGGTTTTCAACAAAATTGATGCTGTGGACGAGGAAACGATAGATAACTATCAAAAGCAGTTTGCTAAAATAACCAATGCCGAGATTTTGACTATTTCCGCCGTGACAGGAGCCGGATTAACCACTTTACTCGCCAAAGTTTGGCAGCAATTAGAGCAACTGGAGAGGGTCGAGGTTGAAACCCCTTCCCTGTTTTCCTAAAATCGCTCGTTAGTTGTTCGGCTGCCGGGGTGCGGGTGGTCGGCGATTGCTCGGTCTTCTTTCCGTACCTTCAAAGTTACCATTAGAACGACGGGTGCGGCGCTGTTCGCCTTCATTTTCGGCCGCATAGACTTCTAGATAAAGAGAGCGACCCACACTCGCGGCCGCCATTTCTAGGGTAGTTCTAATCGCCTGTAAATTGCGTCCTCCCCGACCGTAAACTTTGCCTTTATCGGCATCATCGAAGGCTACACGCACCCAAAGACGTTGATTTTCCTGACAGCGCTCGATATCCAATCTCAGACTGGCCGGATCTTCCAAAAACGGCTCGATAATAAATTTCACCAGTTCGAGATAGTTGGGGGTACTAGGCATTGATTTTCTCGAAAATTTTCTGTTTGGTGAGAATGCTGCGTACGGTGTCCGTTGGTTGCGCTCCTTGTTGTAAGCGTCGGATAATCCCTTCTTCATCCAGACGCACTTCATCGGTGCGGGGATTGTAAAATCCTAATTCCTCTAGGGGACGACCATCGCGACGACTGGTGCTAACGGCCGCAACGATACGATAACTGGCTTCGCGTTTTTTGCCAAAGCGTTTTAGACGTAATTTGATCATGGTTACTAAAAAATTCTCCTTTCCGATTCTAACTCATCCGGACGGTATTTCCACAAGTGGCGATCGAGGGAACGGCAGGCAGCCATTCGATATTATTGAAAATAACGCCGAAAACGAGGGTCTAAATCGTCTTTTTTGTGGCGATTACAGGATAAACAAAGGGTTTGCAGGTTACTAATGTCGTTACTGCCACCTAAAGCTAAGGGAATTATATGATCTATGGAAAGTTGGGACAATTTTTCGGGTTTACCGCAACTCTGACATTGATAATTATCCCTTTGATAAACATATTTTCTCACTTCGATCGGAATCGGTATTCTCGGAGTTTTTGCCATGATAATTACAGCAGGAGAGAGGAGATTGCTTTAATTTATTTTCCTTATTACCTAATTAGTTTTTCAGGAATTGAAGTTAGTTTTTTCGGGATTTTCTCGCAGCATTTGCCGAATCTCCTCTAGGGGTGATTCTGGTTCTTGCTCAATTGTGCTTTCTTCGGGAATAAATTCTAGGGTAATTTTTATTTGACGAGTTTCATTTAAATTCTCAAATCCCTGTTTTTGTAATTCCCGCAGAAATTCCTCCTCATGTTCACCTAATTTTTGAGGCAGTTTTTCTAAAACACCAGAAAAAGTACATTCTCCAGAAGTTTTAACTTTTCCTGTTCTCCAGTCTTTCTCTCCCAGTATTAATACTTTACAATCCTTCCCTTCACTCGGATAATGAAACCATTCAATTTTATTAATTTGACCAAATGTAGAAGAACTATTTGATATATTTCTTCTTAGTCTTCCCTGGGAATTAAAGTTGCCGATATACTCCAAAAAATCTGCCTGGATTTTTTCTTTAAATTTTCTCACTAAAATAACTTCTTCATTTTCAAACATCAGTAAACTATTATCATCTTCGATAAGGATTTTCTGAGAGTTGTTAAAAGTATCAAGATTCATTCTTTTGCTCCTTAATGACTCAAAGACAAATTACTCGTACTCAACTAAACTAGCGTAGTTATTACCCTCGGTAAACTTGCCAGCGATAGTTATCTTTCCTGAACCAACTTTAACATTACCGAAAAATAAATTACCTGACTTAGCTAAAGGAGTCCAGTTACCCGATGATTGATCAATGATAACCACATCTAAAGCATTAGGTACTTCGATTTTAAAATTTACCAATTGATTCTTAGTTAATTTGGCTATTGTGGGACTATAAAGATAGGCATTATTTTCTTCAAAAGTAGCATAGGTTTCCGGGATAGAAACACCCATAGCATTGCTGGTGATTCGATAGGATAAAGCATGATTAAAGTTATTTTTATCGGATTTATTTTTAGAGAAAACCATCAAATCATAACTTCCAGCTTGGGGAAAGGAAACTTTAATTATTGCTTGTCCATTGACTCTTTGAATTAAGGGTAAATGGCTATTGATAGGTAAATTATTTTGCTGCAATTGAGCAGAAATCTGGGTGTGAGGAGGAACTTGTAAAATAACTTCTGTTATTCCTGAAGACTGGATATTATAACTATTGTGATTGACTAATTTTATGCCATCTCGAAAAAATTGTGATGTCACAATCGGCCAAGAATCAAATTGTTGTTTTCTATAAACTTTCGGTAATAATTGCCACTGAGTTTGTTCGGGGAAATGACTATAAATTAATTGTGCGGGTGGAGTAGCAAAATAATGAGGATTAAATTGCCGTTGAAATTGATTGTTATTGACTACTCCCGCACCCCAAGTTGCATCAATTAGATACCAAGCATTATTAATTCTGACAGTATTCCAAGCATGGTTAGCATCACTAGCATTGCCCACTAGATAGCCTAATCCTTTAGCATAACCGATAACAACTGCTGATTTTAATCCCATTTTTTCTGCTAAAGCTTGATAAAGATTGGCATACCCTGAACAGACAGCAAAACGATTTTTGAGAACCACATAAGGACTCGCATCACCGTAATTACCCCTTTAAAAACTTGCCACATCGTAGGTAATATTATGGGTAATCCAAACGTAAATAATGCGGGCTTTTTCTGCTTCTGTTTTGGCATATTTAGATAGAATTGTTGCTAATTCTGATAGAGAATTTCCTTGATAATTGATGCTGCGAGCTAGACGATCAATATTTTGATAATTTCCCTGTCTAACTTGGTGATTATTCCCAGGAATAATTGGCTGAGAAAGTTGCAGATTATTAGTATTATAAATTAAGTTATTGGCTGGTTTAAATGATTGAAAATTCCTGAGCAGTTGAGAACTTTGGTTTTTAAATGCCATCCCAACGGACATTAAAACTAAAAAGATGAAAATCCCTGGAATTGTCCTTCCCGATTGCCGATTCTTGCGGCGGCGATAATTTCTTTTATAAGCCATAGTTGCTGCTAATAAAAAGTCAAGATTACCAGTCTTAGCCTGATCTGCTCCTATTATCTCTCAAACCTAACTATTTTTTTGAGATTTTTCTGTGATCTTAATCACTGACAATTAAAATATTAATCTAGCTAAAGTAATAAGTGTGTTAGTTTTGGCTAACACACCCAAAATTAAGATTAAAGTTTTTACCCTTATCTAACCGTAAACTTTCCCATAATACTCTTGATATTCTTTGGATAACAAAGGTTGCCACCAATCCCGATGATCGAGATACCATTGAATGGTTTTTCTTAATCCCCCCTCTACCGTTTCTTGAGGTTGCCAACCTAATTCAGTGCGAATTTTACTAGCATCAATAGCATACCGGCGATCATGTCCAGGGCGGTCCTTGACAAAAGTAATTAAATTCTGAGCAGGTTTCACGGGTAAATCGGGAGCTAATTCATTCATTAACTCACATAACATCATGACTAAATCGATATTTTTTACCTCATTATTTCCGCCAATATTATAGGTTTCTCCCGCTTTTCCTTGGTTAATAACTGTATCTAAAGCTTGACAATGATCCCGCACATATAACCAATCTCGAACATTTTGACCATCACCATAAACGGGCAAAGGTTTACCCAAAAGAATATTAATACACATCAAAGGAATTAACTTTTCGGGAAAATGATAGGAACCATAATTATTAGAGCAATTAGTAATAATTGTCGGCATTCCGTAGGTATGAAAATAAGCTCTCGCTAGATGATCACTCCCCGCTTTTGAGGCAGAATAGGGACTATTAGGAGCATAGGGAGTAGTTTCGGTAAAAGCCGGATCATCTACTCCTAAACTGCCATAAACCTCATCGGTGGAAACGTGCAGAAAACGATAGTTATCCGGTTGATGATTACTTAACCAATGTTGCCGAAAACTTTCTAATAGAGTAAAAGTTCCCACCACATTAGTTTGCACAAAAGCCCCAGGTCCAAGAATCGATCGATCCACATGGGATTCGGCGGCAAAATGGGCAACTGTATCGATATTTTCACCAGCAAATAATTCATCAACTAAAACTCGATCGCAGATATCCCCTTGCAGAAAACGGAAATTCTTTCTATCTTTCAGTGTCGCTAAATTATTCAAATTGCCCGCGTAGGTAAGAGCATCAAGAACAATTACACGATCCTCAGGATAATTCTCGCACCAATGATGAACAAAATTCGAGCCGATAAATCCTGCTCCACCAGTAATTACTATGCTTCTAGCTTGATTTTCTGTCGTCATGGCCACCTCTAGCAAAAGTTTGCTACTTATTTTAGGCCTTTTTGCTTCACACTTCTTCATCAAAAGTGATCTGATCGGAACGATAATCCGGCGGTTCAACGTGAATTAAAATTCTCACAGGGCTAAATTGTTGGGTTAATCTTGCTTCTACCGCTTCCGTGATTGCGTGAGCAGTTTCCACATCTTGAGCGGAGACAACTAGGTGCATTTCTATAAATACCTGTCTTCCCACCACTCCCCGAGATGCGATCGCATGACAATTAAGCACCCCCGGCACCTCCATCACAATTTGATGAATCACTTCAGGAGCGATCGCCATTTCATCCACTAACAAAGGTAAATTCTCCATCAGGACTTTCCAACCACTGCTAAACACCAAAAAAGCGACGGGAAAGGACAAAATCGCATCTAACCATTGTAATTGGGGAATATTAGCCGTATTACCCACCCAAACCCCCACTAAACCCAATAAAACCGTAATTGTCACCCACACATCACTCATGGTATGACGAGCATCGGCAATCAAAATCGCACTACCGACACGCTGCCCCACCGATCTTTCATAATAAGTAACAAAAATATTCACCCCTAAAACGATAATTAATAGCCATAACTCAGGACCGGCAATCTCGATCGGTTTGCCTCCTTTGATAATACGCATGATCGCCCCTTGCAAAATTTCAAAACAGGCAATCCCCAAAAAGGCGGCGATCGCTAAAGCTCCGATCGCTTCGTATTTCAGATGTCCGTAAGGATGATCTCGATCGGGATAGGGAGAGGAAAACCGCATCGCTACCAATCCCAAGACATTATTCGCACTATCGGTGACACTATGGAGAGCATCCGCTTGCAGACTTAAAGCACCAATTCTCAAACCCACCCCCGCTTTGATCGCCATAACCAAAATGTTCAGCAGCAGGGTGATCCAGAGAACCTTTTGGACGGTAGCCCGATTATCTTTTAAAACAGCCACAGGATTATCAGTTTTTTAGCTATCAGTTATCAGTTATCGGTTATCAGTTATCAGTTATCAGTTATCAGTTATCAGGGAAATTTCAACTAAAACCCCAAAAACCCAAAAACCCAACTATTTGAGGGTTTAAAAACGGCAAAAATAAGGATTAAATTGCCTAAAGTCTGTAAATAGACCATTTAATTGATTATTATTCATTTTTAATTTTCCTGACTACTGACTACTGACTACTGACTACTGACCCTAACAACAATTTTTGATTTTTACAAGAGGTCTAGTCAACAACAATTGATTATCTCCTCAAATAACAGACTCCCATCGGTCAAATTGAGCAGCGGATCGGCAGCGCGTTCGGGATGAGGCATCATTCCTAGCACATTTCCGGCTTTATTGGTAATTCCTGCAATATTATTTAACGATCCGTTAGGATTCCCTGACTCATTTGCCTCTCCTGTGGCAGTACAGTAACGAAAGAGAATTTGTCCGTTATCCTCCAGAGATTTTAACGTATCTTCTGCGGCATAATAACGCCCTTCCCCGTGGGCAATCGGCAAATTAAGCACCTGTTGCGGTTGATAACCTCGCGTCCAGACAGATTGATTATTTTCCACTTTTACCGGCACTCGATCGCAGATAAAATGTAAATCGCGATTACGAATTAACGCACCGGGTAGCAGCCCAATTTCCGTTAATACCTGAAAACCGTTACAGATGCCTAAAACTAATTTACCTTTTTCAGCTTCTTCTCGGACAGTTTTCATCGCTGGCGAAAACCGAGCGATCGCACCACAGCGCAAATAATCGCCGTAACTAAATCCCCCCGGCACCACGATCACATCCAAATCCGCTAGCTCCGTCTCTTGATGCCAAACATAGCGGGTAGGTTGCCGAAAAATCCCCTCCGTCACCGTTGCCACATCTCGATCGCAATTCGATCCCGGGAAAACAATAATCCCAAACTTCATAATTTTTAACTTGGTTAATTCATTTTGCAAAAAGCTCTCATCGAAAATTTTGGGTCTGAAACCCCGTCGTTCTACGACGGCTTTACTGTTAAATATTAACACATTTACGAAATATATGCTAAAATGCTCCCCATGGAAAAAGCCTATTCGTTTCGA
>NZ_SFBY01000242.1:0-5908 GCF_007095505.1 Microcystis sp. M_QC_C_20170808_M3Col | reverse complement strand
TCAAAATCTGTCGAAATGTTAGAGCACTCAATTCGGCTTCTTATTCATTACCTCAAGTTTAAGGATGTTCCTATTCCCTGCGTTTCTGCTTGATTCATCTTTCTGTCTGACAACGCCGATTTTTTCCATACAACACCCCAAATACGGATTTTCTGGCTCTTCGTTACTTGTTATGGTTCGATAGGGTGGCATAAATCGACTAAATCCTTATCTGGCAAGAGATTTAATTGATTAGTTCGCTCTAGATCAAAAACAATTTACAAAAATCGCCAAACGTTTTTCTCTATAAGGGTTCCGTCCCTTATAACCCCCGTACATTGCATAACACAAACCGAAGAACCCATTTCGTTGCCGTGCCTAGAATTTTATTGTCTAGTACAGCATCGCTACTATAGCACGATCGATTTAACTTGACTAGGAATGGATGAGGGCAAATAATCAATTAATCGATCGAGATCAAGACTCAATGTCTGATAACTTGTTATTGGTGGGGTAGGGAATCACCTAAGTCACCCTGTTGAATTATGTCTTGTCATTAAAAATGTTTAAGCGATCGCTTTTCTTGCCCCTGTTAATTTTATCCCTTAGTTGTACGCTGCTTTTTAGTGCTTGTCGTCAACAAACAGCTAATAATCCTCCAGCAACGGACAATAATAACACAGAAACTTTAAAACTTTTATATTGGCAAGCGCCGACGATTTTAAATCCCCATCTCTCCACGGGATTTAAAGACTCAGAAGCGAGTCGCATTACCCTAGAACCTTTGGCTAGTTTCAATGAAAAAGGGGAATTAGTTCCTTTTTTAGCGGCAGAAATTCCTACTATTGAAAATGGGGGAGTTGCCCGGGATGGTAAATCGGTGACATGGAAGCTAAAAAAAGATATTAAATGGTCAGATGGTACTCCTTTTACTGCCAAAGATGTCATCGCTACCTATAATTTTATTACCAATCCGAAAACTGGTTCTACTAGCGCTGGCAATTATGAAATAGTTAAAAGTGTGGAAGCGATCGATCCCCATACGGTTAAAATAACTTTTAAGCAAGTTAATCCCGCTTGGTCATTAGTTTTTGTGGGGACAGAAGGGATGATTTTACCTGCCCATCTCTATGAAAAGTATAGCAATGAAACAGCACGTCAAGCCCCTGCTAATTTATTACCGGTGGGAACTGGCCCCTATAAAGTGGTAGAGTTTAAACCGGGAGACACGGCAGTTTATGAACCAAATTCTTTCTTTCGAGAAGCGGATAAATTAGGTTTTCAAAGAATAGAATTAAAAGGAGGAGGTGATGCAACTTCGGCGGCACGAGCGGTTTTACAGACACAGGAGGCGGATTATGCCTATAATTTGCAAGTAGAGGCAAGGGTTTTAAGTGATTTAGAAAAAGCGGGTCGGGGTCAATTAATATCTAGTTTCGGTTCTTTGATTGAACGAGTTTTATTTAATCTGAGTGATCCTAATCAAGTTACTCCTGAAGGTGAGAGGTCTAGTATTAAGTTTCCCCATCCTTTTTTGAGTGATGTGAAAGTAAGAGAAGCTTTGTCTTTAGCTGTTGATAGAGATACTATTGCCACGCAACTTTATGGTATTACTGGGAAAACAACTCCTAATTTTATTGTGATGCCATCAGAATATAATTCTCCCAATACTAGCTATGAATTTAATCTAGAAAAGGCTAAGAAATTACTAGATGATGCGGGATGGAAAGATAGTAATGGTGATGGCACTAGGGATAAAAATGGGGTAGAAATGAAATTAGTTTTTCAAACCACTGTCAATCCTCTCCGTCAGAAAACCCAAGAAATTATCAAACAAAGTTTACAAGCGATCGGGGTAGAAGTAGAATTAAAAACTGTTGATGCCAGTATTTTCTTTTCTAGCGATCCTGCTAACGATGACACGGTAGAAAAGTTTTATGCTGACCTACAAATGTACACTACAGGTAATAATAGTCCCGATCCGAAAGCCTATTTTAAAACCTTTACCTGTAGCGAAATTCCCCAAAAAGCTGATGGTTGGTCTGGGGATAATTATGCTCGTTATTGTAATCCTGAATACGATAAATTATGGCAAGCTTTTAGTCAGGAATTAAACCCAGAAAAACGGCGAGAAATAGCGATTAAAATGAATGATATGTTAATCAATGATTTTGTGATTATTCCCCTAGTTCATCGTGCCGATGTGGTGGCAATTAGCAATAGTTTATCGGGGTTTGAATTAACTCCCTGGGATAGAAATACCTGGAAGATCAAAGACTGGAAGCGTAGTAAATAAATGCTGAAATATTTTCTGAGAAGATTATTATTTTCGATTCCCACTCTTTTAGCTATTAGTATGGTAGTTTTTGGCATTTTGGCCCTAGCACCGGGGGATCCGATGGGAGAATTTGCCGCTAATCCTGCTATTACAGAAGCGGTGCGAGAAAATATTCGCAAAAGTTTCGGATTAGATCAACCCCTTCCTGTGCGTTATGTCAAGTGGTTGTTAGCATTTCTTCAAGGAGATATGGGCTATTCTTTCACCAGTCGCAGCCCAGTTTTTACCCTAATTTGGCAGCGTTTACCCACAACTCTCTGGATTGTCGGTATTGCCTATATTTTCGGGGTTTTAATCGCTTTTCCTTTGGGCATAATTTCAGCAGTCAAGCGCTATTCTTGGTTAGACAAAATCATCTCTACTTTTTCGATGCTTGGCTTTTCTTTACCCACCTTTGTGACGGGATTATTATTAATAATTATCTTTAGTGTGCAGTTAAACTGGCTACCATCTTTTTATAATAGTACCCTAGAAATTAGCGATTTTAATAGTTTGATCGAGCAGGTTAAACAGTCAATTATGCCCATAACTGTATTAAGCTTATATCAAGGGGCGATGTTGATGCGTTTCGTGCGTTCTTCCGTAACTGAAGAAATTCACCAAGAGTACGTTAAAACTGCCTTAGCGAAGGGACTAACTAATTTTTCTGTCCTAACTAAGCATATAGTTCGCAATGCTTTAATCCCCGTTGTCACCCTGATTGCTCTCGATATTCCCTCAATTTTTACCGGTGCTTTAGTTACAGAACAAGTGTTTCGTGTACCGGGGATTGGTGCTTTATTAATCGATTCTATTTCCCGCAGTGATACCCCCGTAGTGATGGCGATTACCTTTATCTATGGGATTTTAATTGTTATCTTTAACTTAATTGCCGATTTAACCTATAGTTGGCTCGATCCGCGAGTCAGATATTAGTCATGAACATTACAGAATCCTTACACACGGCGATTTTAGTCACCGATCTAGAAAAAGCCGTTAACTTTTACGAAAATGTTCTAGGATTGACTAGAATTGATCGCCCTTTGCAATACGATTGGGTTTGGTATCAAGTGGGAGATTATCAAATTCATTTAATTGTCGATAGCAATTACCAAAACTACCGTCCCAATCCCGAAAAATGGGGACGCAATCCTCATATTGCCTTCGCTATTGATGACGTGGCAGCCATGGGTAACTATCTAGAAAGTCAAGGTTATACAATTCAAATGAGTGCCTCGGTTAGAAAGGCATTATTTGTCAGTGATACCGACGGTAATATCCTAGAAATGAGCCAAATTTAGCCTGAAAAATTCCCTGATATGTTAGACCAATTACAGACTCAACTCTATCACCTTGAACAATACGCCGATCGCTTAGTGACTTCCCAACTAACTCACCTTAGTTTTGTCAGTATTGCCGTGATTTTTCTAGCCGGTTTACTCACCAGTCTTACCCCCTGTATGCTGTCGATGTTGCCGATTACCGTCGCTTATATCGGGGGTTACGAAAATAAAGGCCGTCTAGCGGCTTTTTGGCAGTCCACATGGTTTTCCCTAGGATTAGCCACCACCTTAGCGGGATTGGGACTAATTGCCGCTACTTTAGGAAAAGTCTATGGACAAGTGGGGATCGGTTTACCGATTATCGTCAGTGCGATCGCTATTTTCATGGGGTTAAACCTCTTGGAATTATTACCCCTGCGCTTCCCCTCCCTTGGCGCTACCGATTGGATTACCGGCGATTTTCCCCCGATTTTGCGGTCCTATCTTCTCGGTTTAACATTTGGTTTAATCGCCTCTCCATGTAGTACACCAGTTCTAGCAACTTTATTGGCATGGGTGGCAAATACAGGAGATTTAAGCTTAGGAGGGGGATTATTGTTATCCTACACTGCCGGCTATGTTTTACCGCTGATTATCGTCGGTTCTTTTACTGCTTCGCTGAAAAGCTTTCTTTCCCTGCGTCAATGGTCCGGGTGGATTAATCCTGTCAGTGGGGTTTTATTAATCGGTTTTGGAGTTTTTTCTTTATTATCTCGTCTGCTGTGATGGTGGAGAGTTATGATAGATAATTGGCTAGAATTGCAAAACTTTTAACTATGACTATATCGGAAACTTCCTCAAATTTAAAGAATACACCGCCCCAATGGGGACGTAAATTTATCCAGACTATTGCCGATCTGCGATTGGCAATTATCCTCTTACTTTTAATCGCTATTTTTAGCATTTCTGGGACAGTAATCGAACAGGGACAATCCCTATCTTTTTACCAAGCTAATTATCCTGAGAAACCCGCTTTATTTGGGTTTCTGACTTGGAAAGTTTTATTACTAATGGGATTAAATCATGTTTATAGTACTTGGTGGTATCTATCATTATTAATTCTCTTTGGTTCCAGTTTAACCGCTTGCACCTTCCGACGACAATTTCCTGCTTTAAAGGCAGCAAAAAAATGGCAATTTTATCAACAATCTCGCCAATTTCAAAAACTAGCTTTAAGTGCTGAATTAGAAACTGGTTCCCTAGAATCCCTAACCCCCTTGTTAGAAAAAAAAGGCTACAAAGTTTTTCTAGAAAATAACAGTCTCTATGCTCGTAAAGGTCTGATTGGTAAAATCGGTCCGATTATCGTTCATGCAGCCATGTTAATTATTTTAGCAGGAGCGATCTGGGGAGCGTTAACCGGCTTTTTCGCTCAAGAAATGGTAGCTAGTGGCGATAGTTTTCAGGTTAAAAATATTATTGAAGCTGGACCCTTATCTAAAAATTCTCTCCCTAAGGATTGGGGGATTAAAGTTAATCGTTTTTGGATTGATTATAGTCCTCAAGGTGATATAGAACAATTTTATTCTGATTTGTCGGTGATCGATGATCAAGGACAGGAGATCGATCGCAAAACTATTCAAGTTAATCAACCTTTGCACCATAAAGGGGTGACTTTTTATCAAACCAGTTGGGGAATTGCTGGGGTAAAAGTACAGGTGAATAATAGTCCGATCCTACAGCTACCGATGGCTAGTTTAGACACCAAAGGTAATGGACAAATCTGGGGAACTTGGATTCCGACTAAAACCGATCTTAGTGAGGGAGTTTCTCTTTTAGCCAGAGATTTACAAGGTACGTTAGTTGTCTATGATGCTCAGGGAGATTTAACCTCTGCTGTACGAGAAGGAATGACGATTCCCATCAATGGAGTTAATCTAAAAATAGTCGAATTAGTGGGCAGTACAGGGTTACAAATTAAGGCAGATCCGGGAGTGCCTATTGTCTATTTAGGTTTTGGTTTATTGATGATGGGAGTGGTAATGAGTTACTTTTCCCATTCCCAAATTTGGGCTTTACAATCGGGCGATCGCTTTTATATTGGTGGTAAAACTAATCGCGCTCAAGTCAGTTTTGAACGGGAAATAATTGATACCATTGAAAGGCTAAAGTTAAAGTAGAATTGACGTTAATCTGGTGTCGTTTCCCGATAAAAAGTTCTGTTTATCTATCTAGGGTTTGCTGAATAAAGCTAAAAACCTTACAGGAAAGGGCTTTTAGCTTGATTGAGAGTCGCTCAGGTGCCCCTGAATCTGCTAAAATTACTCAAAACCCTTGCATCTTCTCTCCT
>NZ_SFBY01000241.1:0-3295 GCF_007095505.1 Microcystis sp. M_QC_C_20170808_M3Col | reverse complement strand
ATTAACCCTTTTGTGCCTTAAGTCCTTTCCTGTATGAATTTCAGCTACTTTTGAGCGTAGTTGCTCTCATCGAATTTTATTTTAAGTTAATTATTTGCATAACAATTCCCGAAGAGCCATTTTGGGCAGTATTGCCCTAGCTTTTATAAACTCACGTCGTTAATTTTCTTGCTGGCGATCAAGCCTTGATATAGCTCTAGATCGAACCAGAAAGTTGTGCCAATTCCCACTTCACTAATCAAATTAATTTGACTATAGTGCTTTTCAATAATATTTTTGACGATCGATAATCCTAATCCCGTCCCTTCTAGGGTATGAACGCGATTTTCTACCCGATAGAAGCGATCGAATATGGCACTTTGATCCTCGGCATCGATGCCAATACCAGTATCGGATACTTCCACGCGAATTTTGGGAGTTTCTTGGGGATTATCTCTGCTTATTTTATAGGCACGAATCACCACTTTACCGCCAGCAGGAGTAAATTTTAGGGAGTTACCGACTAGATTAGTTAATACCTGTAAAAGTAGATCATAATGACCTAAAATTGGTAGTAAATTGGCTTCAATTTCCGAGCTTAATTCTAGTCCTTTATCCCTAGCATTGAGTTGATAGGTCCTTAGGGTTTGTTCGATTAATTGTCCGATATCGATCGCATCTAAGTTATAGTTACGGGAGGATTCTAACCGAGAAAGATCGAGAACATCATTAACCAAACGAGTTAAGCGATCGGTTTCATGATTAGCGGTTTCTAAAAACTCTCTTTTTTCTGTATCGCTGAGATCCTCACCAAATTCTGTCAGGGTTTCAATAAAAGATTTGATGTTAAATAAAGGGGTTCTTAACTCATGGGAAACATTGCTGATAAATTGACTTTTTGCCTCATTTAATTCTGTTTCTCTGGTGATATCCTGTAGCGTCATGGCAATTCCCCGGACATTCTCCCGATGCTGATCGAATACCTGAGTTAACAAAAGGCGAATTGTCCGAGTTTTCGGGTTAGTTAAAGATAATCTAAATTCTGCTGGGGAATAGTTATTATTTTCCTGATCAATAACAGCATTTTTCTGATTTTGATTAGCCGATTCTTCTGGTTGGAGGGTTTCTCCTGCAGCAATTTGATAGAGAGGTTTAGTTAGTCTAACCGTTAACTCCGAAGGAAAAAGATGTAGAACATTTTGACCGATAATTTCCCGATCTTCCCAGCCAAATATTTCCCGAGCTGCGGGATTAATTAATAATAATTGAAAATTCGTATCTAAGAGAATTGCTCCATCAGCAATAGTGGACATTAACGTATCTAGCTTGGCTTTTTCGGCGGTCATTTCTTCGATATTTTGTTCTTCGTATCGTTCTAACTTTTCCGCCATTTCATTAAAACTGAGAATTAATTCCCCTAACTCTCCTCCCAGGGGTAAATCAACGCGCTGCTTAAAATTTCCTGCTGCAATATTTTTGACCCCGACTAATAACTCCTTGATCGGTTTGGTGATAGTTAAAGCATTAAAAACCGCCCCCAGAATCACCATAGCCCAAATCGAGACAAAAACGGCAATAGTCACATCACGGGTTAGATTAGAAGAAGCGACCACAATAGCGTTAGGATTGATCCCGATCGCTAATACTCCCAAATATTTGCCTTCATGATTTAAGGGAACAAAGACATCGGTTACTTCACCGTCGGGGGTTTTATGCTGACGGATGAGGGGAGTTTCCGCATTTTCGCCATAATTTTCTGGTAATTGAATGCGACGCTCAATCGTCAGGGAGTTCTTAACTTCGGCGGTAGAATAGGGAATGCCGAAAAATATCTGACCCTCCTCGTTAGCGTAGATCAAATAACGCACACTGGAGGTACTACTATAAAAACGGGCTGAAAAACGGGCTAAATCGGTTAAATTGTCCTCAGCAATCAGAGGGGAGACATTAGCGGCTAATAACAGCCCTAAATCCCGGCCAAAACGGGTATCATTGAGACGGACATCCTGCTGGATCGTGTTAACCGCCCAAAAGGTTAAACCACTCATCAACAAAGAAACGGCTAAAGTAGCCGCGGCCATTAATTTAGTTTGGAGAGTGAACTCGGACCACCAACGGGCGATCGCTTCTCGGAGAATGAGCAGAAAATTAAACACGGTTAGGCAGGATTAATCGGTGTTCTTGAGGAGTCTATCGCTCAAATCGCGGGTTAACACGATCATCTTAACTCATTATTAAGCTGGTAGCGGTTAAGCTGGCAGTAATCTCACCTAAGTCTCCGAGAAAGTCAAGAAATGCCCAAAAGCGCCCAGAGTTCTAATTTTAGCTACCCCGGGTACCTCTGTGGTGTAAATACTGAACACACCTAAATTTTGCCGTTGACTAGAGGTTTCGATCGCTGGTTTTAAGATTTGATTTTTGATCACATTTCTGGCTGCCACTGGTAAAGAATCGATCGAGCCACAGAGACTGATTTTCTCGCAAGCGATTTTGTCGGCATGAGCGAGGAGTTTTTCCGAGGCGTATTCGCTGTAAAGTTCTTGGGGTGGATTGGTAAATCCCATAATCCCCGCTACTACCCCTAAGGCGATCGCTCCCTTGAAGAAATTACCCCCCATAGCTACTTAGCTCCTTAATTTTGTCTTCTCCACTCTATTTTGACAAGACATTTTCGATCTGGCTAGGGAGCGGTGTTAATTTCTTAAGCCAATACCTGGTGCGTAGCACTCTAGTACATTTCCCGTGAGACTGCAACTAATTAACAGATAATCACAGTGAGAACAGGCGGTGCTAACGAGATGGTGTTCTAAAATATGCTGTCTTTCGGCAAAATTTCCACAATTAGGACAGCGTACCTGTTGCAGGGTGATCATAGCAAACCTCATTAATTAGTTATCTTCTGTATATAAAGCTAGTTTTTCTTGATCCCAATCGGTTTAAGCCTATTTTTTTCTTGATCCCCATTATGAACTCGATCATCTGATCTGGCTAGTAATTTTTACTAAACTTTGCAATTTTTCTTGAAAAATTTAATAATTTCTTTCTAGTGTTTTTCACCGTGATCGGATACGGGTCGGTAATTTTGGGCAAGAGAAAACCAATAAGTGAACTTTTAAACTGCCGATCCCTTACTGCTATAATTACGGCTGAGATTATTGATTATCCTTTGACATCCTCACCGCCGTAAAACGGACGGCGATTCCCAAACCTCACGATTTAGGTTTCTGCTTCTTTCCCTTGCGGGGTTCCGCACCTGCCTTAACAGTTTTACTCTGTTCTGGTCTTATGGTCGCGACCCGGACTGACACCGCAAGTC
>NZ_SFBY01000240.1:0-21286 GCF_007095505.1 Microcystis sp. M_QC_C_20170808_M3Col | reverse complement strand
TAATTGATTAGTTCGCTCTAGATCGAAAACAGTTGACAAAAATCGCAGCAATGTCTCTCTCTATAAGGGTTTCATCCCTTATAACCCTTGTCCATTGCATAACACAAACCGAAGAACCATTTGAATTTCGTTCTTTCCTCAGTGTAACAAGCAAAAGATAAAAAAACAAATTTCTAGATTTTTTTGTCTTATTGTTTTTTACCGGGGGGAATAAAACGGATTTCAATTCTGCGTCTGCTTGCATCTGCGTCACGATTAACCGCAGCTAATTTACCCGATGGGAGGTATAACTGTCCTGCGGAAAAAGCTCGAAATTTGACGTTTTTTAGTTTACCAGTGTTTTCGATTTCTTGCACTACTGCTAAAGCGCGCATTAATCCTAAATCAGTGTTAGAACCGGGTACTAGCATTTTAACAGATTGTTTTCTGCTGGCAACCGATTCGATATTTTTATCGAGATTACTTGTCTGTTGTATTCCTTGTCCGTCGGTGTGTCCAATTACTTGAATAAAGTCGATTTCTCTGTCTTTGGTAATGGTTTCGATAGCGGGAATAATGCGCTGACGAATATAGGTTTTTAAAGCAGGGTTTAATTCCGCACTTCCCGACTGAAATTTAAATTTTCCTGATTTTTCATCGATAACTATGGGGGTTGCTGTTTGCAGTTTTCGGTTAGCTTCCTCCAGTTTGCTGATGAGATTATAAGACTGAAAAAGTGCCAAGAGGAGAAATAAACTCAGAATCATGAAAGCATTGGACATTAAATCGGTGAATGCGGGATAAACATCCACCGATTTATCTTCATCTCGGTAGTAGGTGCGTCTAGACATAATTGCTTATATGTTGGTGAAGTTATCAAATATGGTGTTAATGTCATCCTTAATATCTTTTTGAGTAAGATTAGGGATTGTCTCACAAAGTTTTTATATCTTATCATTTAAGTCAGAAAAGTCAGAACGCATATCGTTAATAATTTTCTCCAGTTGTGCTAAACATTTTTGAATTTCTCCATAGATGTGTTCAATCATTTTCTGATTCGATTTATTTTCCTTGGCGATAACTTTCTCTAACTTATCTAGCAAAGAGTCTAAGTTAGCAGTTAATTTACTGGTGCTGGTGTTCACTGCGTTAATTAGTTGAGAAAAATCTGATTTAAGGCTGCCAAATTGATTGGCTGTTTTCTCAATAGATTGGGAAACTGCTTTTAATTGTTCTGAGTTCTTAGTTAATTTATCATCCACTACTGTCGCTAAGTTATTGCTTAAAAGTTTTAACTCAGACTGTAAGCTTTCCTTGACTTGAGTAACTTGCTCTGTCACTGTATCAATTAACTGAGACAAGTTAGCATTAGTCACATCGAGATTATTACTAGAGCGCTCAATCCCATGAGAAGCAGTGAGGATTTTATCGGAGGTTTGGGAGAGTCTTTCATCGAGACTATTGATAAGCTGGTTTTCTAATTGTTTCGACTCGGAGTTAAAACTGTCTTGATAAGTTTTCACGGTTTCGATTAATTTTACTAATTCTCCCTGAATGTTAGATAACTTTTCTTGTTCGGTGACTGAGCGTTGCTGATTTTGCTCTAGGATTGTCTCAGATTTTTGATTCAAGTCAGTAATTTTTATTCCCAACTCAACCATAGTTGTCATTGAACGGTGGAAGTCTTGAGTTAAAGAAGCTAGAGATTGAGTTGATTGGTTTAAATCTGTAGTAGAATTAGCGAACTGTTGATGAGCAGTCATTAAATCTGCGGTTGCTTGCACTAACTTATCAGCAAATTGACTACTTTCGATTTTTTCGGAAGCTTCCAGAAAACCTAGCGCACTATCCTGTAATTTTTGAGAAGATTCTTGGATATTTAAATACACTTGTTCTGCTAAATCGTTAGCTCTTTTATTACTGCTGATAATCTCCCCGATATTCTGCTCTAGTAGTGCAGTGGATTGAGAAAATCTCGCTTGAGTTTCTGCTAAACTAGCGGTAAACCTTTCGATATTACCAGAGAAGTTACTTTTTTCAATTAACTCTGATGCTTGTTTAAAAAGCAGCACACTATTTTTTAGTTCCTGAGAGGATTGTGTAAACTCTCGGTTTGCTTGCGTGATAATTGGTACTTGCTCGTTAAGTTCAAAAGCTGAACGCTGAAAAGTCGATGCACCGGTAGATAAAGTTCCTGCGGTTTCAGTTAATCTTTCACAAACCTGGGTGACTAATTTAGCAGTTTCCTGATTACGTTCAGCAATTTCTTTAGCAACTTCTCTTAAAGAAGATTCTAATACTCTCGTCACCTCATTATGAAAGTTAGTCAGAAATGCTTGCTGTTTCTCCACCATGCTATCAACCGCTTTATTCAAGCGACTATTCCCTTCTACAGTCGGCTGCAAGATGTTATCTAAATAGTCTTCTAGGGAACTAATTAGATTTACTTTAGCAAGGTTGGTATTAAAGATTAAGTTAATCACAGTCAGTAAAGAACTACAAGCTAAACCAATTAAGCTAGTGATAAAAGCAATCCCCATACTTTCTAGGGGAGTTTTGAGCTTTTCTCCCAAACCTTGCACATCGACATTATTGATATCGATAAGTGTGCTGATTCCCGTCAGATTGAGAGTAATTCCGAGGAAAGTTCCCAACAAACCAAAAGCGAGGAGGAGATTGGGTAACACTCTCACAAAATAATCCCATTTCTCGCAGCTGAGAGATTTAGACATGAAAGTAAATTTTTCTTCATGGTATAAACCATCTACCAAGGCTGCGGTATTAACATCATCTAGTTGACTACTGGCTATCTTAAATCTATTCTCTAGATTAGAAATAATTTTAGGTTGAACTCCGCGACTTTCTCCCCGAATTAAGCGCTTGACTTTTGCGGTTGAATCTTGGAGATGTTTATAGAGAGCAATCCGGATTCCCAGAGTTAAGACGGTGGGAAAAATAACCAAGACTAGAGTTAAAACAATCAGATAGGGAGGAAAAAGGTTAAGTAATGCCATGATAGTTATTGGATACCTCGAATTGTGGTTGATAGAGAGAGTTGGGGGTTAATGTTTCCTCAGATAGCTGGGGAAACATTATTAAGATTGATAAATTTTATCATTCATCAGCAGTGCTAACTTCTGCGGGTAAACTGGGTTGACTACTGTTATTGTTTGTTCCCAATAAAGTTTGTTGCTTTTGCTGTTGTTTTTCTAGTTTTTTCTGTTCAGCAGCACGTTTTTCTAGTTCCATTTTTAGTTGATTAACAAAACGGGTGATAATTCCTTCTTTTGCCTCCTGTTGAGCATTTCCATCTTGTCCAGCTACCTTATCTTTGTAGCGATAATTGGGGTGATAGGAGGGTAAATTTTTGACACTGTTGAGAAAATAGCTGACGTTCTGGAAATAATCACCCTCGTTAGTAAATAATCGAGTAGGATTAGCTAAAATCTCATTTTTTGCCTGATTAAGCAGTATCTGTAAAGCAGTTTCCATGTCTTTACGAGAAGCAAATTGTTCTAAAGCAAGTCGCCAATTCCCACTAATGTCAATGATGGACTTATTGTTAAATAAATCGCCTTCGATGACTAATTGATAAGTATCATCTTCCTGATAATATTCTAGTAAACCTAGAGCAATTGCGGGATAGAAAATAAACTCTAATTCCTCAATTAATTTGGCAGGTGGTGGGATAATATCAGCAAAATCTATCCTGTAATCATTGTGTAAAATGCTGATTCTCTTTTGGTCTTGATAAATTTTTTGCAACCCAGATAAATCAGTAATGATTCTTAGGGGAAACCCACCAAATTCGTAGGTAGTTAGGATTTCTTCGTCCGTTTGAATTGATTCAAAAGAAGTCCCCAGATTAATATTTAAATCAGATTCGAGAATCTTCTTGAATCTTTGCATGGTGGGTGAATTATCCTCATTAGTCCCAATTAGCAATGCTTTATCTTTATGCAAGCGATAGTAAGCATCATTAACATTTATCGGTAACATTAAATCAGCTTCCCGCAGAATTTGCCCCAAGCGTTCAGGAAAATCATGGGGTTTATATTGACCCATAAATCGCTTAATTACTGCATCAATTTTATTAGTGCTTACTGATTGAAACTGTTTCTCGATTGTTGCTGTTAGGGTCTCTTTGAGAGTTTCATTATCAATAACAAAAGATTGGCTAAATAAACTGAATAGGGAAGCATTATAGCCTAAATTATTGGTGACTTTTTGGCTAATGGAAATGTATTGAGTTCGGGAGTTACTGTCAGGGATACAGTTATCAATATTCTCTTCTGGGAAAATACCTTCACCGGTCATCTCATCGAGATTTAACTGCATTAACTCCTGTTCGTATTTATCATATTCTGCGATTAGCTGATATAGCGATTCTTTCAGTTGTTGTATCTGCATCATTCGACTAGAAATATGCTTGAGAATCGCTTCGACAATCTTTCTGGATTCGCGATTAATGCTGAAATTAAAGTTCTGCTGAATTAATTTTTGTCCGCTTTGAACGTAGTCTCTTAACGCAGCTTTAATTTTCTCGCTATTGGCATTTTTATTAAACATCTTGAATACAGATTTTTTCCCGTTTATATCTTCAAGAGTTTGTTTGACATTTCGCCAAATGTTATCAGTTTTTTCTGAGGAATGAAACCCTTTATTATCTTGAGATAATTCCTCTAGATTTCCCTTGTAGGTATTAATCTGCACTTGTAAAGCGACCAAAAAAGATAGGCTATTTTCCAAAGAAAATTCTAAGCTATCAGGATTAAGAAGAATCTCCAAAAATTGGTCAATATCTGACTTAAATTTTTCGATTAACTTGGGTTGAGTCTGTTGGGTCAAAGTTAACCAGATTCCGCGACTGCTATCTGTTTCTCCCCCTTGTACTTTGCGAAACTCTTTTTCTAGGGATTGCTTGACGGTTTGGGGTAAATTCTCCAAATCTTGACTATTAGATATTTCTTCCTCTAGGGAATTTTTCCAAGAGGTTAAAGTCTTAGAAAAAGTTTTATTATTCTCTAGGGTTGCTTCTTCCAATCTGGCAGTAAAATAATCCTTATTACCTTGGGTACTCCAATTAGCTAGAAACTTACTTAATAACTCTTGTCCACTGGGACTTTGACCATATCCCTCTAACCAAAAATTAATTAATTTGAGAGTAAAACGATTGAGACCAATCTGCACAATTCGGTCGCGAGTAAAATAAATCCTCGCTAGTCCAAAGGACATATAACCTTGACACATATTAAAAGGATGATTATCTTTTTGAATCATCGGGTCTTTATAATTATCCCGATTGCTTTTGATGCGAGGAGATAACTCATCGGCAAAATCCAAGAAAATCTTGTAAGCAATGACGTTACATAATTTACCTTTGTTATCAATCCGGTAATCTCCCGCAGTGCGATTAGAAACTAAGTAGGCAAAATCAAAAGGAGAACGTTTTTCATTAATGTTGACGAAATTTTGTTTATCATAACAGGCTTGAAAGGAATTACTTTCATTGGTATAATGGTCTAACTCTTTCAAAGCTGCATAGGTATTAGCTCTCATAATTGCCCCATCACCATAAAGTTTAGGACTAACTACCAAATAACCAAAGGATGTGTATTCGGTGGTTTGTTGTAAAATATGACGCAAAGTGTAGGCCACATCGAGGAAAATGCCGCTACCAGTTCCCCCACACAAAGAACCGACAATAAAGACATTTAAACCCTCTTGGACATTAAAGCTTTGACCGTTAACTTTACCGCTAAACATAAAGGATTCATGACCAGAAGTTCGTCTTTCCGCTGCTTCAATTGCCTCCTGAATTTTTTGATAGTTATGGAAGAAAGCTAAACGACCGACGGGACGAATACCTCCCGCACCATTTTCAATGGCAGTTATTTGTTTTTTTAGTCTTGGGTCTAACCAGCTTTCAATATGGGAAAAGGGACTTTCACAAAGGGTTTTGTGTTCAAGTTCATAGGTGAGATTGTTAACATCCTGAGCATTCATATTAATAAATACTCTTTCAGCAGCTGATAAAAGAATTTCTTCTCCGTGATAGCTATTTCCTGTGGGTAGGCCAGAACCATTAAAAGCGTTTTTGTCTGTGTCAATATGAACAAAACTGACAACGGGTAGGTTAGATAACTTCCCGTATTTATCAATAATAAAGCGACGAATTCTCATCAACACATCTCGACCAGTACCACCTAATCCGATGATAATTGTCCGTTTGATAGCGCGGGTTTGACTGTTGTTAGCCATAGTTTAAATCTCCTGAGTTATTTTTTGCTAATCTGAATTTCTAGGTCGATATCTTGATTGTTATGCTGATAAGTTAAGGTCAAGTAATTTTTATCTATTTTCACCTCCTGAGTTAATTCATTACCTCGATAAAAAATATCTGCTTGTTTGGTAGGTTTCAGATATAAATGATTGCCGCGTCTTTCTAAATAGCAGCGAATTTCTTCCCCAGGACAAGGAATGGTATTCTTATGATATTCATCACCACCGATGTTAATTCTTTCGGATGTTTTTAAAATATATTTTTGGGTCTCATTGTCATCATCATTAGATGGGACTTTAATAGTCCAAGCAGTATGTAACCGCAACCAATGACGAATCCCCAAAATACTCGCTACTATTCCCCCAATTCCCATTAATATAATTGCCAATGCTGGCAACCATAACTGACTCAAGAGATAAGGATTAATCAAACAGGTTTCTTGTCCTCCCGGTGCGGGAGTACAAAACTCTTGTGCTGTGGGAGCAATATCGACAACTGATAGTTTATATTTATTGCCGTTAGTGGCAGTAATTTCTTGGGTTCTTAGATTAATTGGTAGGGAATTAAGCCAGTTTTGTCTTTGCAAACTTTCGGGAGAATTAGCAAGACGAAAAGGGCTATTTTTGGGGGTTTCTATCCACTGTTGTGAAGTAATCCCCGCAGCAGTAGAAAGGGGTGCATCGGTAATCCAAACTACCGACTGGGGTTTGATAGCTTGATTGGCAGTTAAACGACACTGATTTAAGCGTGCCAGTCGGGTATAAACGTGCCATTCTGCGCGTTGAATATCGGTATTTTTAGCACTTTGGCTAGATTGCCAAGGAATCGCTTTTAAAACCGCATCTATATCTTCCTTTCCGCGAATTAAAATCGGTTCTGCAATCGGTTGGACATTATCAGCAAAAGGAACTAAATAAACCGAATCGTTATTTTTTAAACTATCGCGAATAATTTGACCGAGGCGCGTGCGTCCTTCATCATTAAAGTTAACACTACCAGTAAGATCGATCGCTAGGATAACATCTCGTCCTTGCCAACGAGCCACCAAATCTAATCCCAGTTTTTGCCAATCGGTAAGCGATTCTCCGGGGGATACCGTTAAACAGTCAGCACTTTTCATCTAGCCTTGTCCAAGAGTGAAAAATTGAGCTTGTCCCTATTCTTCCGCCATTGTACTAAAAAAATAATACTTCTTAAAAGTTTTTTTCGCTTTTATTCTCGACTTGCCCTAGGTTATTGTCAATAGTAACCATAGACTAAAATAAATTTTAAAGTTAAGCTGCCCGCGCATTTAAATTGCTTGTTGAGATAAGGCTCTCGTGCAAGAGGCAACAGTAAAGGGATTGGGGGAGATTTAGCGATTAAAATGTGTCCTAGCTTATCAACTAACCACCTAATCCTAATTCTCGTCTTAGCAATTGAATTGATTTATCCCCAATATAATTATCACTACAGATAATTTCTGGCAGACGAATTAAATCCGATCGCACTTCATTAATCAGATTTTTAATTAAAGTATAACTCGCTTGATCACTGATAATTGTCTGGGAAGTTCGAGCTAAAACTTTTAACTTATCCGTTTCATGAATTTGGGCAGACATAACTAATAAATCATCGCCCCGTAAACTATGAATTAAAATTTCGGCCACCTTAATAATACCGGTGCTAATGCTGACAATCCCCAAACGGCTATCGGTGGGTAATTTTTTGATTAATGCCAATTCCTTGCTGTAATCGTAGATATCGATGGGAATGACTCGTAGGTGAAAAGGAGCGGCAATTTCCTCCGCTACACTGATAAAATAGCGACTGGTAACAACAGTGGCAGATTTAGTATTGGCTAAAACTTGGGCTAAATCCTCCATTGCCACTAATTGGACGGGAATTTTGAGGGATTGCTCTAATTCTCTCAACATTAGTTTTCCTGCACCCAAATCGTGACGGGGAATGGTGACAAGAACTTGAGAACTACACTGCGATCGCCAATCGATTTCCGCCAGTAATAACTCGCGAATTTGCTCTAAAGTTAAACCTTGAGCGAGAAAACCAGCCAAACTCTGGCGAATTAGTCGGCCTATTTCTGGATTTTGTTCCAATAGGGGCGAACCCAATAAATTATCGTTTTCATGCCCGCGAGCCTTGACATAAATCCCCGAACCTGCTATGGATTCTACTAACCCATCATCTTCCAGTTGTTGATAAATTTTACTTATCGTATTACGGTGTAATCCCGTGATCATAGCTAGTTGACGGGTGCTAGGTAAACGATGGCCCGGTGGATACTGACGAGAGGCGATAGCGAAGCGAATTTGGTCAAATAATTGCTTAGAGGCGGGAATTTCACTGTCTGGCTGGATTTGGAACTGCATCGGATCACTTCGCTCACAAACTACTTTCGCTGATGCCCATTCTATCATTAGACCCCCTGCAACAATCGGACATCTTCACCGATCTGATGGGTTTCCGAGGCAGTATTCAGGAGCTAAAAGTAGAAAAAACCAAGATGTTATACTAAATCCGTTGAGTAACGCACAGAAAACGGGTTTCTCGGAGAAACCCGTTTTCTACTCATGCACTAATAACCAGATTTAGTATGATTTATTTAAACCAGAAAAGCCACTTTTTTGCTGAAAAATAGTTAAAACAATAATTTTAATCCGTCCCCGAAATCCCACTTGTGCGGTAGATAGTCAACAGCTGATTAAGGTGATTGATCCTCGTGGAGAAGTTTTAAGCGATCGCTCAAGGTTTTGGTTAAGCGGACAGTTTCCCGTTTTAGCGAATTTTGTTGATAATCAAGCACATTAATCCCTTGACCGATGTTTACAGTCGCTTCGCTTCCCCATCCGGGGTAAGGCTGATTATAACTAATGCTTACTGGTAAAATCTTTATATCTGCATCGGATTTCATCGTCTTAACTTCCAACGCGATCCGCGCTACCCCCGGTTTAAGAGGATGAACCACTCGATCGCGACAGATACCCCCTTCCGGAAAAATCGCCACCATTTCCCCCGCAGCCAACAGTTCGACGCTATGGACCAGACTACCCATACCGGGGTGATCGGTATTGACAGGAAAACCCCCCAAACGTCGGATAAACCAACCTTGTACCCCTTTCATCTCGTTAGCGGAAACCATAAAGCGCAAATCGCGTCTACTAACTAAGCGTCCCACCGCGTAGGGTAAAATCAGCGCATCCCAACGGGAACGATGGGTAGGTGCAAGGATGACACCCCCCGTTAGGGGAATATTTTCCTGTCCTGTGACGGTTATTTTGCTGAAAAAAGCTGGTAAAACTAGATAATTTCCCAGAAAATAACAAAAGCGAATTAAACAGGGATTAATTCGGGAATTGACAGCAGGACTTTTTCTAATGGTGAGGGACTCGTCAACGATAGTGCTTTGAGACATCCGAAGTGTTAGGAAAGATCGAGACTTTCTTGCCACTTCTACTTTAGTCTAGTTGTCTGGGGGGTCGCCATCTTGTCCTGACCAGTTCGGCAATTGTCTTGGAGGATTAATGGTTAGGATTGCGGTTCTACTCCCGATCCTACCGGTGCGATCGAGTTTAATTGCAAAGAGGGATGATCTTCTTTCACTTGCTGTAAATTCCACTCATTTTTGAATAATAAGACGGGACGACCCCAGTAATCTTTGACAGTTAGAGTATTAAAGAGTTTACCGGCTTTTTCTAAAGCGGCCCAACCCCCGGCTACCCAACGGGCTAAACTATAGGCTAGGGGTTCGAGGGTAGTTTCGGCTCCGTACTCGCTTAAAAGACGGAATTGCACCACTTCAAACTGTAATTGACCGACAGCGGCTAAAATCGGGTCGCGTTTAAATTCATCGATCGAGGATAATATCTGTACGGCCCCTTCTTCCTGTAATTCCGAGACTCCTTTTTGAAACTGTTTGAACTTGGAAGGGTTAGGATTTCTGAGATAGGCGAATAATTCCGGAGAAAAACAGGGAATCCCTTCGTATTCGAGCTTTTTACCCATATAAATCGTATCACCGATCGCAAAGACTCCGGGGTTATTCAATCCGATCACATCTCCGGGATAAGCTTCTTCTATAACTGCCCGATCTTGGGCAAAAAGTTTCTGAGGACGGGATAAACGGATAGTTTTACCAGTTCTAGCGTGGTTTACTACCATATCCTTCTCGAATTTCCCCGTACATACCCGCACAAAGGCCACCCGGTCGCGATGTTTGGGATCCATGTTTGCTTGCAGTTTGAAGACAAAACCGGTGAAATCGGGATAGGTGGGATCAAGGACACCGAGGGAGGAATTGCGTCCTCTGGGGGGTAATCCATAGTCGAGGAAGGATTCTAGGAATAATTTCACCCCAAAATTGGTCATGGCGCTACCAAAAAAGATCGGGGTCATTTCTCCTGCGTGGACTGCTGGCAAATCCAATTGGGCCCCCAATTCCGAGAGCAGTTCTATATCCTCTTTTAACTGGTAATACAGGTCTTTTTCGAGATAATCCTCAATTTTGGGGTCGCCAAGCTCGATCACGGTTTCCTGCGCCTCCTGAGAGCCGTGGGAGCGACGTTCAAACAGGTGTATGGTCTGGGTAGCCCGATCGAAGACTCCCCGAAAGCGATCGCCAATTCCGATCGGCCAATTGACGGGATAGGTCTGTAATCCTAATTCTCGCTCGATTTCGTCCAATAAATCCAGAGGTTCGCGGCCGGGGCGGTCCATTTTGTTAACAAAGGTAAAGATGGGTAACTGCCGCAGTTTGCACACTTCAAAGAGTTTTCTGGTTTGGGGTTCCAAACCTTTGGCCGCGTCGATTAACATCACCGCATTATCGGCAGCGGCTAGGGTACGATAGGTATCTTCGCTAAAATCTTGGTGGCCGGGAGTATCGAGGAGATTAATCTGAAAATCACGATAATCGAACTGTAAAACCGTGGAAGTAATCGAAATTCCCCGTTGTTTTTCCATTTCCATCCAGTCGGAGGTGGCTTTGCGTTGGTCGCGTCTTGCTTTGACTGCACCCGCTTGATGGATTGCACCCCCGTATAGTAACAGTTTTTCGGTCAGGGTGGTCTTTCCCGCGTCAGGGTGGGAGATAATGGCAAAATTTCGCCGTTTTTCCAAGACAGCTTCGCTGGTTTCTAGTTCTTTTTCAATTTCGGTCGTCATTCTAATTTCGATCGCTTTCCTATCTTTCTATTCTAGTTTAACTGGGGAGTTAGATATCTTTATGGCTCTGATTCTAGGTTAAACTCAATACGGCTCTGTAAAACCATTTCTGTAATTACCGCTCCTCCTTTACCTTGAGCTAAAACCCGATCAAAACGGTTGATTAGTTCTGGAATATTGATCACTTCCTCTACCGATTCTAGATATCTTTCGACGATTGCCCTGATCTTGTATCTTATCTTAGCTTGCTCCGCAACTTTTCCTAAAATTTCCTCGCAAGTCTGCTCGGTTTTAACCACAAAAGTAATGGGATATTTTTGGACTTTATCAATATCTAAGAAATATTTATCAGCATCGATTGTTTCCGTCACTTGAAAAAATCGTCCTAGGGGTTTCATGACAAAATCTATCCCCCCATCATTGGCATTTGTTCGACCAGTTTTATATAAAAGTAAGTATTCAGAGTTTAACCGATCGGGCGACCATCCCCAATATATTTTCTGTTCCCCATAATACTCTTTAAGAATTGCATAACTGACAATCTCAAAAACTCTAGCATCAATGTTGGGTCTCAGTAAACTCCGAATAAATTCAATGGCTCTCTGGGGGTCTTGCTGTTGAATATCAATCATCTGTTGACAATAGCTGATAAATTGATTAAATGCTTTTTGTCTTGTTTGCACATAGGCATCAATTATATCTATAATAATCGGCGCAATATTAACTTGATTACCCTCTAGAGAAACCTTAATTAGATTCTCATTAATCCAGTATCTATTGGTTTTAATATCTCTAATTATCGGTAGATAAGATAAAGTGGGAAAATATTTTTTAAATTCCTCATTTAATCGATGATTGAGGGCATGATTTTGTAATTTATTGCCAAAAGGAAGCTGCCTTTGTCTCCGAAAAAGTGTGATATACTGAGCGCCTTGATACTCGTCGTATCCATCCTTAAGATGAAACTCATTATTAATATAGTCTTCCACTAAAACATAAATAGCATAATGATTAGCCAATCCTGCTCGGGATTTAGAACCTCGATTAGCGGCTCTAGTTTTAATGTTCAAACATTGCAATAATTCCCTAGAGTTTAAAATGCTATTTCCCTGATTGGGAAAGTAATTATCGATAATTTTAATAATTATCTTTGTAAATTCATGCTTGACTATCGACATCGAAAATACTCTCCTGTACAAAATTATGTTCCCGTTCGTTTTTGCTTTTCTTCCTATAGCTTTTTTGAGGAGGTAGTAACTTTTCTTCCCTGTATTCTTGCAATCCGAGAACCCGTCGAAGACCAATTTTAAGATATTCTTCTTGCGATTCAATACTAATAGAAATTCTTCCTAAGCGTTTAGCTACAGCTGCAGCTGTAAAAGTTCCTGCAAATGGATCAAGCACAATTCCACTCTTGTCAGTGCTGGCCAGAATAATTCTTTCTAGCAATGATTCAGGTTTTTGTGAGGGATGATTTTCGTATTCATCCATGCGATATCTTACCCTAGGGAAATACCAGACATTGCCCGGTACTTTCTCTGTATTGTATTGACTGGGAATCGCTTTTCTATAATCAATTAGTTTTCGTTTTGCTCCAGTTTTTGCTTCTATCTTAATATCCTTTGAATTAAAAGTGTAATTATTTTTATCTTTGACACAATGCAGTATTGGTTCATACATAGAACCAAAGTATTTTGTTGCTTGTACTCCTGAACTATCATAATGCCAGATAATGCGACTAAGAATCGTCATTTTTTGTCTTAAGTAAAGATCAAAGTAAGGCATTGCTTGAGTGCTGGCCATAACATATAATGTTCCCTGGGGTTTCAAGATGCGAAGACAATGATCAAGAATTTGGTTTGCCCAATTTATATAATCATTTTCCGATTCCCATTTGTCGTAAAAATCAGCAAAATGCTTACCTATATTATAGGGAGGATCGAGAAAAATCAGATCTACAGAATTAGAGGCAATCTCACTGGATAAAATCGGCAAAGAATCACCATGAAATATAACTTGCTCATCAGCTTCGTATCGTTTAAACATGATCATTTTTTCAATTTAAAGTAGTTAGATTTTTACTAGGAAATGTCTCAATTTTTAACCTCCTTAGCAATTAGGATAATTTACAGACTTTCTCATAAAGATGAAGTATAAACTAATTTGGTATTGATGACCGACTTCTGACAACGGACTCCCCACAACGAAAACTTGGATTTTTAAGCCTTTAAATATTTTAATATGAGTCAGTATCCCGCGGTCTAATAATCGGGACGAATTATTTCTAGTAAATTTCTTGCTACTGCTTCCACTACAGTTATAGGAACAGCGTTTCCGAATTGTTTTTTAGCGATAGCTGACTGTTGATGATAGATAAAATTATCTGGGAATCCTTGTAATTTACGCGCATCTTGGGGAGTAATTTCTCGAAACTTTTTGGGTTTATAGATTTTCTTTAAAAACAATTGTTTGTATTCTTGGGGATGAGTAGCGGTAATTGAAATAGTAGCAATATAATCTTTAGCACCCGTAGCGGTTAGGGTAGGAATAATATCGGCCGTCGGTAAAATAATCCGATAAATGCCGTTAATTCCTGTCATATTTTTCGAGTTAATAAATTCATACTTACCCTCCTGCGTTTGCCAACAAATCCCCAGAGAAACTAACTGATTTAGTTCCTCGATTTTTAGATCGGGTATAATTTTCAAAAAAGTAGAAAAAGCCACGGGATGACCATCTTTTTCGCCATACTTTTTACTGCGTCTTAATTTCAGCAAAGCTAAACAGATACTTTTTTGTCGTTCCGTAGTTTTGATAATATCCCAAGAATGAATAGTTGTGTGGCCATTTCTTAAATCAGAAAAAATAAAAAAGTCATTTAATTCATCTTCTTTTTGAAAACGAGTTCTCGATGGAGGAACAAAACCATTAAATAAAGTATCCGCAGATAACTTGAATTTCTTAACCGGTTGAATATTCTTGATGTCTTCTAAAATATCCAAAACCTTCGGATGGATACCCAAAGGTAAAGGAAATTTAAACCGATCATAGTTGTCTATATCTTTTCTAATTCCTACGATAAAAACTCTCTCGCGATTCTGGGGTAACCCAAAATCGTAGGCATTTAATAACTGCCAGTAAACTTGATAACCACCGCTGGTTAATTCATCGATAATTAATTCTAAATTCTCCTGATTGCGAGGACTAGCTAACCCACTGACATTCTCGAAAATAAAGCTTTTCGGTTGACTTTTCTGGACTAATTTAATCACATCAAACCAGAGTTTTCCCCGGGGGTCATCAAATCCTCGTAAACATCCCGCCACCGACCAAGGTTGACAGGGAACACCGCCAACAATAAGATCAAGATTATCGGGTAAATTGCTAATTTTACTCACATCTCCGAAAGCAATTTCATCGCTGTTGAGATAGCTAATAAAATTTTGTTGATAAACTTGGATTGCCTGTTGATCAATTTCTGAATAGCCTAAACAACGTCCTCCCAATTTCTCCAAAGCGATTCTAAACCCACCGATTCCAGCGAATAAATCGACAAAACGATACTGGGGATGGGTGATAACTAGATGTAGGGGTAATTGGGTTTGTGTGCTGACTTTAACTGTGGTTTTCAAGGGTAAATAATTCCTTTTCACCGTCTGGGAAGATGTGTGTCTGTATTAATTATTTTAGTATAACTTAAGAGTTTTTTTCTGGGTATTTTCAGCCGATAGAGGCACGACAATAATAGACCTCTTGTAACCCACATTCCGCACTTCAAATTGTAGTAAGCTGTACTGAATTTAAACTGCGTATTCAAAATTTTAGTACAAATGCTCAAACTTCCTCTCCCTGCTCCTTCTCCCTTGCAGTCTTAACGAGCAATTTAGATAGTCAACAGCTTATGGCTGGTAGCATATAAAATGAAAATAACTTAAGTATTTATACTTATGTTCTTGGGGCAGAAAAAGTGAGAAACTAAAAAAGTTCTCAAAAAATATTCAAGTCAAGAAAAATGTCAAAGATAGAAGTAAAAAATCTAGACCACTTTCGTTCTAGATCGAAAACAATTGACAAAAATCGCCGAATGTCTTTCTCTATAAGGGTTTCATCCCTCGAACCAGTTTTTGCTTCAAAGCCAGCTGAACAAGATTTCTTTGACCGAATTTGGTTCTCTCGCATCCGTGTCTTAACCTGTCGGTGATTCACCAAGATGTGTCAGGCAGTCAGATAAAAAAGTTGTTTCTGGGCGGGGAATCCCTACAATAGGAAACAGGAAAATTAGTAGTAGATGAAAACCGATGGGGCAGTTTTTTAAACAAACTTTCGCTAGTTGCTTGGGAACTTTATTGGGATTATTGGTATTTTCGTCCCTAGGTGTGGGGGGATTAGCATTTTTACTGCTTTCTTTCCTTAATTCTAGCGATAGCTCCTCAGTTAAGGAAAAATCGGTCTTAGTTTTTAACTTAGCCACCAATATCAGCGATGCTCCCCCTAGTTCTAGTTTAGCCGATAGTTTGACCAGTGAGAGTCGGACCACTTTAAATTTGCGACAGGTGATAGCGGCGATCGAAAAGGCCGCCCTTGATGATAATATTGTCGGTCTGTTACTCTACGGTCGCGGCACTGTCGGTGAATATGGCTATGCTACCCTGACGGAAGTGCGGCAAGCTTTGGCAAAATTTCGCCAATCGGGTAAAAAAATTATCGCCTACGATATGGAATGGACGGAAAAGGAATATTATCTCGCTTCCGTTGCTGAAAAGGTGATTATTAATCCCGTGGGGAGAATGGAAATTAATGGTTTAAGTAGTCAACAAACCTTTTTTGCCGATGCACTAGAAAAATATGGTGTCGGGGTGCAAGTGGTAAAAGTGGGTTCTTTTAAAGGTGCGGTGGAACCCTATACGCGTCAGAATTTAAGTGTCCAGAATCGTCAGCAGCTGCAAACCCTACTCGATACAATTTGGTCTAATTATAGTGCCACAGTGGCCAAAAGTCGCAATTTAACCCCCCAACAAGTGCAAACTATTTCTGATACTCAAGGTATTCTGGAAGCAACCACAGCGAAAAAGGCGGGTTTTGTTGATGAAGTGGCCCATTTAGATCGAGTAATTGTTTTAGCAAAGGAGTTGACAGGAGAAGCAAAAAATAAAACTAATGAGGAGGAAAACTCTGGCTCTTTTTCGCAAATTTCTTTAGCTAATTATGCTAGTTCTCTCGATGATGAGGGGGGAGATAGTAGCGATCAAATAGCGATAGTTTATGCAGAAGGGACAATTGTGGATGGTCAGGGAGATAGAGGCGAAATCGGTGGGGATAAATTGGCGAAGGAACTGCGAAAATTACAAGGGAAGGAGGAGGTGAAAGCGGTAGTTTTAAGGATTAATAGTCCGGGGGGAAGTGCCACCGCTTCTGAGGTGATTCTGCGAGAAATTAAGCGTTTAGATGCGAAAAAACCAGTAATTATTTCTATGGGTGATGTGGCTGCTTCTGGGGGTTATTGGATCGCCATGGGGGGTCAAAGAATTTTTGCCGATAATGATACGATTACTGGTTCGATCGGTGTGTTTGGATTATTGTTAAATATCCAGAAAATTGCTAATAATAATGGCATCGATTGGGATACGGTGAAAACTGGACAATTAGCTGATATATCTACTATTACCAGACCGAAAAATCCCCAAGAATTAGAAATTTATCAAGCGGCAGTTAATCGGTTCTATGATTTATTTATCGAGACGGTAGCCAAGGGGCGAAAATTATCCCCAGATAAGGTAAGAAGTGTGGCCCAAGGTCGCGTCTGGACGGGAAAAGATGCGGTTAAAATTGGTTTAGTTGATCAAATCGGTGGACTAGAAGCGGCAGTACAATACGCAGCCAAAACAGCTAAATTAGGAGATGATTGGAGTCTTAAAGAATATCCTCGATCGCAAAGTTGGCAAGAAGAACTTCTCTCTAATTTATGGCAAACCTATCTTCCTCCTCTAACTAAAAATAATCACCCTTTGACGCAGGAATGGCAAAATTTTCAGCAGGAATTATTGAAGTTACCTACATTTAATGATCCCCATAGTGTTTATGCTAAGTTACTTTTTAATCTCGATTTTCGCTGATATTAGGTAAAAATAATGCTCGCTAATTCTGAAATTGTTTGACAAAAATTTCTATGAATCGCCCTAATAGCGTTATTCTCGGTTTAGCCTATATTTTGGGATTGTTATCTACAGGTCTGGTAGATTTTAGTCCGCAGTTAAACCGATGGCAAGAAGTGGTAATTAGAATTGTTATTCTTAGTCTAATTACCCTATTAACCACGATTTTTATCCGTCGTTTTTGGTGGCAAAGTCCCCCTAGAAAAATTTGGCTGATGGGGGGATTAATAGCTATATTTGCGGTTGTTTATCTAGAAATTCGTACTCCTTACCCCAGCGCAAACGATATCAGTCATCTTTTAAAAAATAATGTGGTTAACTCTATTAAAATCACGGGCAGTATTATATCAGAAATTCGTCTCAATCGCCGAGAAAATTTACAATTTTGGTTAGAAGTAAAAGAATTTACCCTCAAGAATTTACCGACAGAAAAATCCGCGGGTAAACTCTACGTTACTCTACCAAATCTAGCAGAAAATCAGGTTTACCCCGGACAAAAAATAACAGTTAAAGGATTACTTTATCGTCCCCGTCGTGCCAATAATCCCAATGCTTTTGACTTTGCTAATTATCTAGCGCGTCAGGGTGCTTTTGCTGGTTTAAAAGGGGAAATAATTATCGATAAAAAATCACCTACTTGGGGAGTTTGGCAGATTCGTCAGCGCATTGTTGAGGCACAAATTCAGGGAATAGGCCAGGAAAAAGGGACTTTATTAAGTTCGATTACCCTCGGACGACAAGCGGTTAATTTGCCAGCAAAAATCACTGATTTATTTATTAAAACTGGATTAGCTCACATTTTAGCAGCTTCTGGCTTTCATGTGGCTATTTTGTTGGGGTTTGTTTTAACTATTACTCGCAATTTATCCCCCAAACAACAGTTTATTATTGCCATTACTATCTTAATAATTTACGGCACTTTAACCGGGTTACAACCTTCAGTCCTGAGGGCGATTTTGATGGGAATTGGGGCATTAATCGGTCTGCTTTATAATCGACAAGTTAATAGTTTAGGTTCCCTGTTACTAGCGGCTACAATTCTATTATTATGGCAACCTCTCTGGATTTGGGATTTAGGATTTCAGTTAAGTTTTTTAGCGACTTTGGGATTAATTATTACCGTTCCTTTACTGAAAAATAAAATTGACTATTTCCCTAATTTAATCGCTGAACCTATAGCTATTAGTCTAGCTGCTACTCTCTGGACTATGCCTTTATTAATGTTTACGTTTAACTCGATCGCTCTTTATAGTATCCCCATTAATATTATCACAACTCCTCTAGTTACCCTGATTAGTTTAGGAGGAGTTTTTACTGCCTTTTTAGGCTTAATTTATCCCCCTTTGGGCAGTATCAGCGCTAGTATTCTCTATTACCCTCTAGAGTTATTACTGCAAATTACCACCTTTTTTAGTCTGCTTCCTTTTAGTACCTACTCCACAGGTAAATTATCTTTAGGAGTGATGTTAATTATTTATATTTGCCTTACCTTAATCTGCTTTAATATCTGGTTTCGTCAACGGTGGCATTTAATCGGTTTATTTATCCTCACTTTAATTTTAATACCGATTATTTATCAGCATTTAACTTTAACTCAGGTGACAGTTTTAGCCACCAAATCGCAACCGGTAATAATTATTCAAAATCGAGGAAATACTCTCTTAATTAATGGGGAGGAACCCGCAACAGCACGTTATACAGTTTTGCCCTTTTTGCGACAGGAGGGAATTAATCAAATACAAGGAGCAATAACCGTCAATAATTCGGCGCAATTCTCAACTATCAGTGAGAGCATACCGATCAAAAAAACTCTTAATTTATCCCAGTCAGAAAAATTTAATCTTGGCGAAATTACTGGACAATTGATCGAGAAAAATTTATTTAAATTTCAGGTAAAAAATCAATCTTGGCTATGGATTGTCAACCCGAAAATTCCCGTTAATTTATCCCAAGAATTTAGCCCCCTAGTGTTATTATGGCAGGGAAGCAATCTAGACAAACAATGGTTAGAATCAATTCGACCCCAAACAGCGATCGCTGTCACCACCAATCTCTCCCGCAATGTCAGAAATCAACTGAGAAAGGCCCGGATTAAGACTTATTGGACTGGGAGAGATGGAGCGATTCAATGGACAGCCAAAAATGGATTTCAACCCTTTCTAATTAATGAGTGATGTGTACTACCAAAACTGAACAGGGAGCATGATGCACCACATAATTACTGACACTACCTAAGATTAACTCAGATAAACCCGATCGACCGTGACGACCAACAATAATTAAATCTATCCCCTCTTGCTGGGCAACTTGACAAATTTTCTGTCCCGGATCACCAATATAATAATCAGCCCGGACTGTGATATTATCTTCCTTAGCTCGATCGACTAAACCGTTTAACCAAGCTTGTAATTCCGCCTGCATTTCTTCGGTAATTTGTTGTTCTAAGGCGATCATATCGGGGGGATAACCGCCACCATAACCGATCAGATTACCATAAATAAAAGTTTCCGTGTAGGGAGTCAAAGGTTTAGATAGACTATAGACAATCCGCAACTCACTAGCGTAGGTTTTCGCTAAGAGGATAGCCGTATTCAATACCTCTGGAGTAACATCTTGATAATCCACAGCCACGAGAATTTTATTATAGAGTTTGTTGGTATCCCGATCGACTGAGATTGTTTCCGTATTATTCATAGAATTGCCTCCTCGATAGCAGATAAGCTCAGGGATAAAAACCATTGCCAGCAATACACCCGGGAAATAGCAGAAAATTGCTGAAAGCTGATGACTGATAGTTGACGCTCCCCTACCTCTAGTGTGACATTTTTCGGATGATGTAGCTAAATCCCCAAAAAAATTAACAATTTACCCCACTGTCACCCCTGTCCTAACTTATAGCAGTTATCTTAATGGTGAGGTATGAGGTTTTCGTTTTGGGGAGACTCCGAGACGATACCCTATAGGGTTATACTTCATCTTTATGAGAAACGCCGTATTTATAGTTTTAACCGATAAATTGCTTGATCGGTGTTGATACGCTAGATTTTTTAGAAAAGTATTGATCTTGAGATACAATATGATTGAGATTTTTTGCGGCAGCGGAGCTAATCAAATGAATGAAGATAGCAAAAATTATGAGATGCAAATTCTGGCAATGATGATCAATCAGTATTTAGATGCTATGGTATCTCTGAGTGAAGAAAAATTAAATCAGCTAGAAGCAAATTGCGATCAGATTGTTTGGGACTTAGCCACAAGAATTTACAAGGAAAGTGGTCATAAAGTAGAATTTCATATAATACGAAACTTAATTAATTCTAGAATTGAAGTTATGAGGTATCAGTTATTTTTCAGTAAATCCAGTCTATTAGAATCAAAGAGAATCGATGAAGAGAAAGCTATGAAAATAGCAGAAGAAAAAGCTAATGCTATTATTAATGATAAAAAAATTGATGATACCGAGAAAATAACGATATTACAAGAATTGGCTGGAGATGAACGAAAACTGGCAATTTTTATCAAAGTTCAATAGATAATTAGTTATCAATTAGAGGTGGAAAAGTCTGAGATACATATTGATGATGAACTATTTTATGGCTCTTCGTTACCCTTTATGCTAAATCAACAGACAAGATGCCAAGACAACATACTTCTAACCCAAAAATTCCGAAAGTTTCTAAAGCCATAGGCTCTCCGTTTTATTAGTTTAAGT
>NZ_SFBY01000024.1:0-4841 GCF_007095505.1 Microcystis sp. M_QC_C_20170808_M3Col | reverse complement strand
CTGAACGAAACCCCCTACTATCTGTTGTCAAGGTTCAGTTTTTAGCTTGGTTATCGCTTTTTCCATTGTAGCTTAAAGCCGTCGTAAAACGACGGGGTTTTAACCCAAATTTTCGATAAAATCCGACCAGTTAAAAGTTTTAGTGGTGGCCACCTTTCCCCAAACCTTGAACAACCAGTCCTCGGTCTTGATTTGGGGAGTATCTCCGTAGGTAAGCACAGGAAAACCACTAGCGAGATATTGGCCCGGGGGAACTCGGTCTTGATCGGGAGATTCTGGTTTTTTAAAGAATTTGCCTAACATTAGTTGAGACTCACAACGAACACCCTAAACAAATCTTAAAATATTAGGGAGCGAAAAGGTTTTCTATACCTCACTCCCCACCATCAAGTTATCACACCGTCCTAGACTTGGAGGACATTTATTCGGTGTTAACAGCGAACTACAGCCAAATTTTTCCAGCAACTGAAGACTGATAGGAATATTATTCCTCGTCCTCCTCTTCCTCTTTAGTGGGATAGACAAAGCTGTTAGAACGACCAGAAAGGACAGATTTACCCAAAGATAAGGCTTTTTGCGCTTCCCGTGCCGCTTGCTTTCTCCAGTGCGCTCTCCGTTGGTCGCGCTTGGCATTTGAGGTTTTCTTCTTGGGACAAGCCATAGTATTTTAACGATAGTTATAGACTCACAACCTTTCTATTCTACTCCCTATTTCCCTAATCGGCTCGCTCACTTGTCTGATTCCCTTGCTCACTACTGCCCAAAATATTGATAAAAATTAATAATTATCATTTGCTTACCTATTTAGGGTTTGCTGAATAAATCTAAAAACCTTATCCAACAAGGTTTTTAGGTGCCGACCCTTGGAGTGATTGGGGGGAAAATTCAGGGACTTTTTCCCTGAAAATTAGGTAATTGACCACCTGAAAATGGGTAAAACCCCACACCCCACACCCCACACCCCACACCCCACACCCCAACCCCCAACCCCCACCGAAAAACTTTTTCAGCAGACCCTATTTATGAATGTCTGAATGATGCCCATCTGAAACATAAAAAAGAACTGGATTCCTTGCTCACTCTACGATTTCAGAAGTTTAATAAATCTCAGATTATGAACGTCTAAAGTATAATTTGAGACTTCCTTAGCTAAAAACGCCTACCTCTAAAGCTCTTGCTAAAGTAACTCAAGATATATATTTTGGTCTGTAATGAAGTTCCGGGGGAAGGCGATCGAGTAAACCTGTCCGGTTGATTTTCCATAAGTTGTGTTTTTCGAGGTTCCCTATTTTAGCACGATGGTATTATTGATATGGCTTTCCTAGACAGCCCCGCTACTTGTCACCCTTTGCAAAAATTTTCTCAAGAATATCCCGATCAAATTTCGCTATCGCGGTTGAGGTATTGCTACTCGATTTTATAGAGATAGGCTTCTGGGGTTTCCAGAAGGGAAGTCATCGGGCGATCGAGAGGGGGGGTTTTTGCGAGGGTAAAAATTGGAAATAAATCGTTCATTTGGATAGCCATTTTAAATTTCGGCTGTATATAATAACTACCCGATGGGCAGGCATTGGTTATCGTTAGCTCTCTTTTGGTCATAAAGGTATCGATATAATCATACTGACCATGCTCTTTTCTTTTGCCTTTCTTGGCCGGATCACAAAGGGTTGAACCAGCCGGAATCTGATTGATAATTTCCACTGTATCGGCCACGGATAGGAGTCTTTCGGAACCGTATTTACTAGCAAGATAACGTTGATTGAAATAGAGATTAGTTGCGATAGAATAGCCGATGATAATTGCTAGAACTAGACCGAGGATCCTGTCGAAAGTCTTAGTCAAGTTTAGATAGGCCAGACTAGCGATCGCCAAGAGGATAGGAGCAAACCAGAGTAAGATTTTACGATGGGAATAAAAATGCTCATCAGGATAATTAGAGGAAGCGTAGAGAAAAATTATCCAAGTGATCGCAAAAAAGCCGATCAGTGTTTTATTGCCTCGATATTTTTTGATGACTATGTATAGAGAAATGCCGAAAAAAATAGCCGAAACTACGACATTGAAAATCGATATATTGTCATTCAAAAAAAACACTTGATTGCCCAGATAAACCGTTTCCAAAATCGCTTTAAATAGACGAGTGAACAGATTACTCGATGGTTCACCGCTCGCCCCCTTCTCCGTGAGCGCTCTCACCAGTCCTTTCGTATTGGCGAAATTCCGAACTATCTCACTATTCCAATACATAATCAAGGCGAGATTTGCGGAGAGAATCGATAGAAAAGGCAAAAGACATTTACGAGTATTCTTTCGATTTCGATAAACAAACCATAGAGAGGCGATAACACAAGTTGCTGGGATAATTAACATCGTGGTGGTGTGTAAACTCACCAATATAGCGACAGTAATCCCGAAGAATATCCAAGCTATAGCCTGATATATCATCGGCTTACTCGTTTCCATCTGGAAGCGATAGAGTAAAGCAAAAACGAGCATAAAAAATGGTATTGGGCTAGGTCCCCAGGAAAAATTATTAATGAAATAGTCCGCATAAATCGTGCTATACCAAAATCCTGCCAAACTGGACAGGAGAAGACGTTTATCTTGTTCTACATTTTCTAAAAGTTGATAAACAAAGTAGATTAAGAGGGGAATCGATAGAAAAGAAAATAGGCCATTGGTAAGGACTTGAAATTCGGGGGCAGTACCGAAAATTGTCAGAGGAAATGCTAAATAACTATAGAGGGGTGGAATTGTGAATCCATATTTTCCACCCCCCCCCGGTGGTCCCAATTGAGGAAAGTTTCCCTTCCACATATCCATCCAAAGATAACCAAGAGTAATCTGATCGGGATCGGGTCCGATATCGAAGGTAACGTATTCAAAAATACTGACAATCCTAGTGAAAAAGGCAAATGCGATCACTAGAATCCCTAAAATCAGTGCCGTTCCTCGGACTTTATTGATTGATTTCCCCATAAGTGTCGGTATTTTTATCCTAAAATTTTCTGGTAGCTTCGTGACCGTATCCCCGAATATTTATCTTCGCATGGTAGCACGAATTTATAGTCCTACTCGGTTAGAATTTAGCGTTGCTGATCAAGACGAAGTATAACCTGATTTAGTATCGCCGGCGGACGACCGACTACCCAAAAGGAAAACTTCGTACCTCACCATGAAGATAACTGCTATAAGATTTAAGAGCCTGTTTAGCAATAAACTGGGTACACTCGCTTAACAAAAATTTTTTTAGACAGATATTGGACACAATCGGGAATCCCGTGTTAAACTGCCTCGATAAGATGATGTCACTCTCAAAGCCCTTCACTATATAATCTAATGGTAATACAATCGGTCAGTTTAACAGTTAAGGACTATAAGTCTAACATTCCCGTGGCCATCTTGTGTGGTGGCAAAGGAACCCGACTGCGGGAAGAAACCGAATTTCGGCCTAAACCGATGATTGCCATCGGAAATCGGCCAATTATTTGGCATATCATGAAAACTTATGCCCACTATGGTTTAACTGATTTTATGCTCTGTCTAGGGTATAAAGGTGAAATAATCCGGGACTATTTCTTTAGCTATGATTGGAATCACAGTGATGTCCTCTTAGAGTTAGGCAATAAAAAAGTGACCAAACTCGATAGTGGACACGAGGAAGAAGACTGGCGTATTTGGTTAATTGATACGGGACAGGAAACCATGACCGGAGGCCGTCTTAAACGTCTCACCTCTTATATAGACCAAAGCGGAAGTGAGATCTTTTTAGCCACCTATGGGGACGGGGTTTGTGATGTGAATATTGCGGAGCTGTTGGATTTCCATTACTCTCATGGGAAATTAGCCACTATGACGGCGGTTCGTCCTTCTTCTCGCTTTGGCGAGTTAATCATTGAGGGTAATTTAGTCACTCAGTTCCAAGAAAAGCCGCAAACGGCTGAAGGATGGATTAATGGGGGCTATTTTGTCTTAAATCGCAAGGTTTTGGATTTAATTGAGGGAGATTCGACGACTTTTGAAGCACAGCCCCTCAGAACCCTAGCCGCCTTAGGAGAACTCGCCGTCTATAGGCATGATGGGTTTTGGCAGTGTATGGATACTTATCGAGAAATGGAAATGCTCAATCACCTTTACGACACTGGACAAGCTAGATGGAAAATATGGTAAAGGAAGGATTTTGGTCGGGCAAAAAGGCCTTTATAACGGGTCATACTGGCTTTAAGGGGTCTTGGCTGGCGTTTTGGTTACTCCATCTGGGGGCAGAGGTAAAAGGCCTCAGTTTAGCCCCCAATACCACCCCGGCCCTATTTGAGCAATTAGACTTAGCTCAGAATCTGAGTCACCATCTAGGAGATATTCGAGAGGCTGAGTTAGCGGGTCGTTTAATCAAGTCATGGCAAACGGATGTAGTCTTTCATCGAAAATTTTGGGTCTGAAACTCCGTCGTTCTACGACGGCTTTACTGTTAAATATTAGCGCATTTACACGATATATGCTAAAATGTGAGACATGGAAAAAGCCTATTGGTTTCGATTTTACCCCACACCAGAACAAGAGTCGCTATTGCGGCGCACTTTGGGCTGTGTAAGATTAGTTTACAATAAAGCTCTCCATGTCAGAACACAAGCTTGGTATGAAAGAGTAGGATATGCTCAAACTTCTTCAATGCTAACCGATTGGAAAAAGCAAGAAGAATTAGACTTTTTAAACGAAGTTAGTTGTGTACCTTTACAACAAGGGTTAAGACATTTACAAACAGCTTTTACCAATTTCTTTGCTGGTCGTACTAAGTATCCTAACTTTAAGAAAAAACATCAAGGAGGAAGTGCCGAATTTAC
>NZ_SFBY01000239.1:0-16583 GCF_007095505.1 Microcystis sp. M_QC_C_20170808_M3Col | reverse complement strand
TAACCTGTTTGTGCCTAAAATTTTTGCCTGTATGGGTTTCAGCTATTTTTGAGCGTAGGTACTCTCATCGAATTTTATTTTAAGTTAATTATTTGCATAACAATTACCGAAGAGCCTTTATTTTTACCAGGATTCAGTATTATTTACACGATTCCTATCTCTTCCCTACGAGATATTTCCCTATCTGCAACTTTGCGGACAGAGGCTGATGATCAAATTGTGATTATGCCAGTCTCAAAGCTTTTAGCAAAAGGAGAGCGTCGCAAGCCAAATCCTACTTACCAAGATGATGCCATTGAAGTTTTGTGTAAGGTCTTGCACAAACGCATTCCTAAGAAAATTTTAGAACCAGATGTCGCAAGGCAGATGGTGCTCCACAGTGGAGGCGTTTTGCGAGAATTGATGCGGATTTCCAATCGATGCTGTCGAATTTGTTTACGGGAAATTCGACGTACTCCTGAGCAAACTGATTTTAAAGTTACTTCTGTTGTATTAGACGAAGCAATTAAGGATCTCCGGCTTGACTTTGAAACTACTCTGGGTAAGACAGATTACACGATTCTCAAGGAAACTTACGAGAAGTTTCTGCCAGAAGATCCTAAAGAGCAAGCTTTCCTAGATTTGCTTCATGGTTTGGATGTATTAGAGTATCGCAATAGCGAAGTTTGGTACGATGTGCATCCAATTGTGATGGATCTATTAGACCGCAAAGGACTGATCAATGCCAACAGTTAAGTCGCTCGACCTGGGCGAAGACAATGAAAAGGTATATGATGACCTGATTGTGGCAGTAGAAGCCAGTGATGAGGTGCTAAGTTTGCTGCTGGCTGTGTGCGATGAGCCACAATTGCGGGATGAGATTATCCAAAGATATGAGGCGGAACTTCAGCCAAGAATTCGTCCTTACCAAGTGACGTTATCACGGAAGGAACCGAGTTTACGCGAGGCAATTGCTGAGGTAGTGAAGAATGACTCATATTTGCAGTCAGGTGGTAGAACTGTGATAACTGTCACAGGGGCAGATCGTTTATTGTCTCGCAGATTAGGAGAAGAACGGTCAGAGAAGGAAATATTTTTTGGTTACTTGCAGTGGACAAGAGAAAGCCTACGGGAATATCCTTATCCGATTATTTTATGGTTGACCAATCCACTACTCACAGAACTAAGTCGTAAGGCTCCTGATTTTTGGAGTTGGCGTAAGGATGTATTTAGGTTTCAATCAGTGCTAAATGGACAAAATGTACAACAGGTCTTTGGTGGTCAGGGGCTTCAAGTAAGTAACCTAAATGCTCCAATTATACAAGTTGAAGATAACGTTACTCTTAACTTTGGTGGATCTCCCAACAGAAATTTACTTAGTTCGGTATACAAAAGACCTTTGCCGCCAGAGATTATTGAGTATGACTCAATTCCACTAGAAGATTTACAGCAATTAATTAATCAAACTGATCAACAACAAGGAAACGATCCGCTGTTAGGAACCCTGTATTCACAGTTAGGACGGGCTTATGCAAGTCGAGTGAAACCAGATGAAATTGAAGCATCACAGGCAACAATAGAACAGGCAATCGAGTGGTTTCAGAAAGCTACTAGAGTACAGGAAGCTCTGGGAATAATTGTTGATTTAGCGAAAAACTTATCCTGGCTGGGGTATATCTACGAATTAAAAGGAAATTATGTAGAAGCAGAACCAATTCTTCAACAAGCACTGACAATATTAGAGCAGCAGTTGGGGTCTAATCACCCTTCTGTAGCAAACACACTCCACAACTTATCAGTCAGCTATGTACTACAGGGACGCTATGCAGAAGCAAACTCCATTCTTCAACAGAAATCGTTAAGTATCCCAAATAATCTGCCCTATAGTGGAACTCCTCGATTTATTGGGCGAGAAGCTGAGTTGGCACAGTTGCATGAACAGCTTCAACGCAGTGATCGCATAGCGATTTCTGCTATTGCCGGAATGGGAGGTATTGGAAAGACCGAATTAGCATTGCAATATGCACTAAAACATTTAGGTGATGGAACTTATTCCGGTGGTATTTGCTGGGTAAGAGCGCATCAAGATATAGGAATGCAAATTTTAGCATTTGCAAGGAGCTACCTGGATTTAGAACCACCAGAAGATCTAGATTTAGTCGCGAAGGTCATATGGTGCTGGTGGCACTGGCATCAAGGAGAAGTTTTAGTCATCTTCGATGATGTTACTGACTTCAGTTCTATTAAATCTTTCTTGCCACCAACAGATCTACGATTCAAAGTTTTGCTAACAACGAGATTGCGGTTGGGAGCATCAGTGAATCAGGTATTTTTGGACGTATTACCAGATAGTGCAGCTTTGGAGTTTCTACGCTCTATCGTTGGCGATGAGCGAATTAACTATCAATTGGAGGATGCACAAGCATTGTGTGCATGGCTGGGTTATTTACCGCTAGCTTTGGAATTGGCGGCACGATATTTAGCAAGCAGACGAGATCTCTCGGTGACAAGTTTGTTAGATCGGCTACAAAGACAAAAATTGGCAGCAAAAGCCTTAGCACGACCTGAAGTTGGAATGACTGCCAATCTAAGCATAGCAGCAGCATTTGAGTTAAGTTGGCACGAGTTAAGTGAGTCGGCACAGCAGTTGGCGGGATGGCTCAGTTTGTTTGCCTTGACACCGATTCCTTGGGAATTAGTAGAAGCGTGTATATCAGAATCAGGCACAGAATCAGATGCAGAAACATTAGAGGATTTGAGGGATGAATTAATTAATCTGAATTTGCTGCGACGAATGATTGAGCAAACCTATCAGATACACCCTCTGATTCGAGAGTTCTTTGTAGCTAAGCTAGAACAGATGCCCAAGGAAGTGTCGATGAAGCAGGCTTTTTGCCGAGAAATGGTAGCAGTAGCCAAACAAATTCCTTCAATTCCTACTCGCCAATTAATTCAGACAATCGCTCCTGTCATTCCTCACATTGCCGAAGCAGCTACAACTCTGGAAACTTGGCTGACAGACGATGATTTGATTATTCCTTACATTGGGATTTCTCGATTTTATCAGGGACAAGCAGCCTATGAGCAAGCATTACCTTGGCTGGAACAATGTCTTCACATAGCAGAAACTCGATTAGGTTCTGATCATCCCTATATTGCAACTAGCTTAAATAATCTTGCCTATCTTTATCAATTACAGGGACGCTACAGCGAAGCGGAACCCTTATATCTGCGATCGCTTGCCATCTATGAGCAGCAGTTGGGCGCGGAGCATCCCGATACCGCCCAAAGCCTGAATAATCTGGCAGAATTGTATCGGTCGATGGGGCGCTATGGGGAGGCAGAACCGTTGTATGTGCGATCGCTGGCCATTCGAGAGCAGCAGTTAGGGACAGACCATCCCGATACCGCTCAAGGTTTGAATAATTTAGCTGAATTGTACCAGGCGATGGGGCGCTATGGGGAGGCAGAACCGTTGTATGTGCGATCGCTTGCCATCTATGAGCAGCAGTTGGGCGCGGAGCATCCCTATACCGCTCTCAGTCTGAATAATCTGGCAGAACTGTATCGGTCGATGGGGCGCTATGGGGAGGCAGAACCGTTGTATGTGCGATCGCTTGCCATCTATGAGCAGCAGTTAGGGGTAGACCATCCTGCCGTGTCAACTAGTTTGAATAATTTAGCAGAACTCTACAAATTACAAGGGCGCTACGCCGAAGCAGAGCCGCTGTTGTTAAGATCGCTCTCTATCAGTGAACAACTGTTGGGAAGTGACCATCCTATAACTGCTACTATCCTCAATAATTTAGCCGCACTTTACTATGAGCAAGGGAGCTATAGTGGGGCAGAAGCTTTGTATGCGCGATCACTTGCAGTTCGAGAGCAACAGTTAGGTGCAGAGCATCCTGATGTAGCAACTAGTTTGAATAATCTTGCTTATCTTTATCAGGTTCAAGGACGCTATGGTGAAGCAAAGCCATTGTTATTACGAGCACTTCAGATTTATGAAACCCAGTTGGGGAGTGATCACCCTAGTACCGCTAGTAGCCTGAATAACCTGGCAGAGTTGTATCTTGCCATGGGACGCTATGGTGAAGCTGAGCCATTGTTGTTACGAGCACTTCAGATTTATGAAGCCCAGTTGGGGAGTGATCACCCTAGTACCGCTAGTAGCCTGAATAACTTGGCAGAGTTGTATCTTGCCATGGGACGCCATGGTGAAGCTGAGCCATTGTTGCTAAGATCCCTAATGATTAGGGAACAGCTATTAGGCACAGATCATCCAGCTACTGCAATGAGTCTAAATAATTTGGCAGATCTCTATTATCACCAAAATCGATTATCGGAGGCAGAAGCTTTGCTCACAAGAGCATTGGCAATTCGTGAACGAATTTTGGGGGAAAACCATCCAGATACCTTGAATACTCAGAAACTTCTGGCACGCTTGCGACAAGGAACAGATACAAGCTCAGAGGCTGATCGAATGGATAAATTAGCTATGCCTAAAACCGATATATTAGAGGCGACGCGGCATAATAAGCCGTTAGCTAGAAATCTTAGAGAGGACTTCTGATGTCAAGCCAAAGTGGTGGAATTTCTCAATCAAATACTGGCAGTATGTCTGGTGGAATGCAAGCATCGATTGGAGACAATACCCAGCAGGTTATGCATTCTCAAACATCTCAGCCACAAGGTTTATCTAAGGAGGAGGTTCGTGAGTTACTTGATCAGCTTAAAGAAATTGTTAGGGATTCATTAATGCCAGAAAGCTTTAAGAAGAAAGCAGAAAGCCGTCTTGAATCAGTCATTCATGAAGTAGAAGAGGAAGAAACTGACAAACAATTAGTTGGGGGCAACTTAAAACGAGTTGCCGAAGTTTTTGAGGATGCTGGTAAAGCGGTTGAATCTGGGACAAACTTGTTAGGTAAAGTTCAACCTATATTTCGGAAACTGCTGGGCTGGGTAGGTTTAGCTAAAGGTTTCTTTGGTTTTTGCTAGATCCTTACTATAACTAAACTTTGAGTATGAAGTCATGTCTAACCCTAATAATGAGCCAAAACTAGAGCAAAATTCTGAGAATTCCAGTATGGGAGGAATGCAGGGGACTATTGGGACAGGCAACTTACAAAGCCAAGGTAACTTCAATACATTTCTTACAACCGTATCAAAAATCAACGGTCAAACACCTGTTATTCATGTATATCGGATTATTCGGAATCTTAATTTAAGATATGGACTGTGTCACAAAGAAGTTTATCCTAGAGTGGGAGAACTCTACGAAAAAGATTCAAAATTCAGAAGTTTAATAGATGCAGTTAATGCATACCAGAAGTGGGAGACTTGTTCTCTCAAAATAAAGCGAACTATTTTAATTATTCTGGTAGCGGCTTCATTCTTGGGGTGCTTTATTACTTTTTCTCTAATAAACAAAGAATCAGATTTTTATGTCCATTCAGGGTCAGAGTATTTTAATTTTCTTGAGGATCGTACTTTAGGATTATATGGTAAATACCATGACTATTTTAATTCTTTACCTAGTATCGAAAGAACTGGATCAGAATCTGCAACATATGGAATGCTCGTTCTTATAGGATCCATTGGTTTAATCTGGCTGCACTCTGGGCAGGACGAAAGGATGAGTCGGAAGATTGAGGAATCTCTCGAAGATTATGTGAATGAAGTTCTGTTCCCTCCTAAAAGCAGATAAACTAGGGTTAAGTGCGATCGCTGATCTTGTAGGGTGCGTTAATGAAATGTAACACGCCTTATTTTTGCTTGAACAAACGCAATTTTTCATAGTAGCCTTTAGTCAGTTACAATACTAGACAAGGTAATGATCTAAGAAAAGTCTAATCATGCTAATCCGTCAACCCCGCTATAGCAAAGAAGAATTTGCCCGACGTGGACACGAAATCTACGAGTCTCAGATACGATCACAAGTCGAGGAGGGCAATTATGGCAGGATTGTAGCTATAGATATTGAAACAGGGGCTTTTGAAGTAGCTGACGATAGCCTGAAAGCAGCTAAACAGTTATTAATACGTTTTCCTGACGCGCAGATATTCGGTATTCGGATTGGGCATCGTGCCGTCCATCGTTTTGGCTTTCGTTCCCCCAGTGTGTCGCCATGATGATGGGGAGCGTCAATTCGCGCCGAGAAGCAGTTATTCAATTCGTGGTGCTGGGGGAAAATCACCAGAGGCAAGCGATTAAAGCAGTTATTGACACTGGTTACACTGGATTTCTCACTTTACCTTCTGCTATCATCAGCAAGCTAGGATTAACGTGGTATATGCAAGAAGAAGGAATTTTGGGCGATGGAAGCCTCTTTATGTTTAACGTATTTGAGGCAACTGTAATCTGGGATGGTCAGATCAAATCTATTGAAATCAATGAGTCAGAGACAGATCCATTAGTTGGCATGGGTTTACTTGAGGGCTATGAGTTGAATATTCAGGGTTTTGCTGGAGGATTAGTGACAATTAAACCTTTGCCATAGTCTCTGGTTGAGAAAATGTAATTCTCATTTTGAAACGATTTTGCGTTGTTTCAGCGATCTAGAGATTCGTTAAAGAATTTTAACCCCTCTAGGTGCAAGGGTTTTAATGTCATGAAACCTTAAAATGAGAATTGCTGGTGGCAACCAAAGCAGATTCCTTTACGGGATTCTTTGGGAACAAAATCCCATTCTTTAGCTACTTATTAAAAACTTTGTAAATAAGATTATCTTATTTGTACTGGTGGTCTCTAGAGGTTGTCGAACGGAAAAAAATGCAGATTCAGGACAAAATCACCGAAATAGCCGCTAAAACAGCGAAAGCGATCGAACTTTCTCAAAATTATTTACTTTCTACCCAATACTCTGACGGTTACTGGTGGGCAGAATTAGAATCTAATGTCACCATCACCTCAGAAGCAATTTTACTGCACAAAATCTGGAAAACTGACAAAAATCGCCCCCTAGACAAAGCAGCCACCTATCTGCGTCAGCAACAGTGTCCTAACGGCGCTTGGGAGTTATTTTATGGGGATGGTGGCGATCTTAGCACCACTGTGGAAGCCTACATGGGGCTGCGACTATTGGGAATTCCCGTTAATGATCTTGCTTTAGAAAAAGCTAGAGAATTTATCTTAGCTAAAGGTGGCATCAGCAAAACCCGCATTTTCACCAAAATGCACCTCGCTTTGATTGGTTGTTACGATTGGCAGGGGGTTCCCTCTATCCCCGCTTGGATTATGCTACTGCCGGAAAATTTCCCTTTTACTATCTATGAAATGTCCAGTTGGGCGCGGGGAAGTACGGTTCCTTTATTAATTGTTTTTGACAAAAAACCCGTGTATAAAATCGGTTTTAATCTCGATGAACTCTATACAGAAGGGGTGAATAATGTCAAGTATGAGTTACCAAAAAATAACGATTGGGCGGATGTTTTCCTGTGGTTAGATGGGCTGTTTAAATGGGCAGAAAAAACTGATTTAGTTCCCTTCCGTCAAGAAAGTCTGAAAGCGGCGGAAAAATGGGTAATTGAACGACAGGAAGACACAGGCGATTGGGGGGGAATTATCCCAGCGATGTTAAATTCCCTATTAGCTTTAAAAGCCCTAGGTTATGATGTTTACGATCCGATTGTTGCCCGCGGTTTAAAAGCGGTGGATAATTTTGCCATTGAGACAGATAATACCTATTGTGTACAGCCCTGTGTTTCGCCGGTTTGGGATACGGCTTGGGTAATTCGATCGCTAATTGAATCCGGGCTAAATCCTGCTCATCCAGCTATGATTAAAGCGGGACAATGGTTAATCGATCAACAAATTCTTGATTATGGCGATTGGGCGATTAAAAATAAAATCGGAACCCCCGGCGGTTGGGCTTTTGAATTTGACAATCGCTGGTATCCCGATTTAGACGATTCGGCAGTGGTGGTGATGGCTTTAGAGTTAATTAAAATGCCCGATGAAAATATTAAAAAAAGCGTGATGAAACGGGCAGTTAATTGGATGGCTACTATGCAGTGTAAAGCTGGTGGTTGGGGAGCTTTTGACATCGATAACGATCAAAACTGGCTTAATTCTTTGCCCTATGCCGATCTAAAAGCAATGATCGATCCTAATACGGCTGATGTTACTGCCAGAGTTCTAGAAATGTTAGGCACTTGTGATGTTAAAATGGAGGAAAATCGAGTTAAAAAAGCTTTAGATTATCTGGAAAAAGAACAGGAAGCTGATGGTAGTTGGTTTGGTCGTTGGGGTGTAAATTATATTTATGGAACCAGTGGGGCATTATCTGCTTTGGCTTTTCTGGAACCGAATAAATATCGCCATCAATTGCAAAAAGGAGCCAATTGGTTAAGCAGTTGTCAAAATGTTGATGGTGGTTGGGGTGAAACCTGTTTTAGTTACAATAACCCTAAATTTAAAGGACAGGGAAATAGTACCGCTTCCCAAACTGCTTGGGCATTAATCGGTTTATTAGCCGTCGGGAAAGTCACCGGCAATTATCAGCGAGAAGTGATCGAAAAGGGCGTTAATTATCTTCTTATTACCCAAAAAGAAAATGGTACATGGGATGAAGATTACTTTACCGGTACAGGTTTTCCCTGTCATTTTTACCTGAAATATCATTTCTATCAGCAGTATTTTCCTCTACTGGCTTTGGGGCGTTATCGGGCTTTGATTTAGTCTGTTAACCTATGCGTTAAGACAGGAAATAAGCCTAACTGTCTAGCGCATTTTTGTGACTAACTAGGAAAAAATAAATCAGGAGATATATTTAAAAAATTGGCTAATTTTTGAATATAGATAGGAGTTAACTCTTGTAGGCCATCAAGAATGTCATCCAGGGTTGACTTGCTTTCAAAAATAGATAGCAAATCTTGCTTTTGTAGGTTTCTTTCCTCTAATATAAATTTCAACAATTCAAGTCCATAAATATCAGGTATTGGCTCTTGATTTTCCTCATGCTCATAAATTAAAGCCCCTAAAACATTTAGATATTCCCTTTCTTCTGCCGTTAATTGGGGTTTGTCTAAAAGGCGATTAATAACCTCCTGCATCATTTCTAAGTCTTCCTCATTGTGAATAGGACGAGGAGGGTATTGCTTTAATAATTCTAAGTATTTATCAGTGGCAAACATAAAGATAACTCTAATTTTATGGTTTAAATAGGGGTGACTGAAGGAGATACAAAATTTTTAGTTAATAATTTATAGTTTTCATAAGTGGGTGGGTGGAATTAAATATAAGATGAACGTAGGTTGGGTTGAAGCATGAAACCCAACGCCCGATTATGTTACGCTACCGCTAACCCATCCTACAAATAATTTTTCCTCCCTACTTATTTGGAGATTCAGAGATTTAGATCAATATTTATTGAACCACGAATCTTTTTTCCATTGGTTTTTATTATATTCAGCATGGGTTAGTACTTTTCTAATGAAAACATTTCTATGTTGAAAATCAACATAAGTTATTAGTCGATAGTTGTTGCCGCAAATGTTGAATACTATAAAATTACCCACTAAGTCAGCCGAAGAAAAATCCTGACGAATATCTTGGAAACTTTGCCATTTTGCTTGACTAACTTGCTTGTACCAATAACGTAAACCAGCCTGAGCCTCTGGATGAGTTTCCCAAAAATTTCTTAAGGTGGCTCTTGAAATAATATGCATAATTTTTTATTAATCTTTTAAGTTTTATTTTCATGACCCCTACCCTTTTGTGTTTTGTTCTTGCTTCCTAGTATAGCAAACTGCGAAGCCTCTAGTCAAGTATTTTAATTTCTCTGATAAACCGCATCCACAGGGAAACCCGTAGTTTTGCTTTTTCGGCTACGATCCTTGCATAGCAATACTTTTAAGGCTTAATGGCTTGCCCGTGAAATTCCAGTTATCTAGCTGGTTGCGGTTTATTAATATTTATTAATTAGCAGAATTTGTAATTAACTAGCTAAGTCTCTTGATAGCCGACTCAAGGCTAAAAAATTTATTTAGTAGTAATTACACTTATGCCCGATCGACTATTGCCTTTAGATACCTCACAGCTTAATAATTAAGTATAGAATAGCCAAGTCTCCAAACTACCGCTTAACCAAAACTTCTATTATCCTGATGAGAAACCTCTATTTTCTTTTGCCCGGTACTACTTCTCCTTTTGGTGGAGGTGGACTGTGGGCAGAAATGAAAACCGTCAATTTGGCTAGTCAAATTTGTAGCGCCCAGATTGTGACTTATCGTCAAAAAGAGTTAAATTATCCTTTTTTAGAGGATATACTCGCGAAAATAAGCTCGGATGACAGTATTTTTGTGGTTAGCTGGGGTTTTGATGTTCCTAAACTGGTGCAAAGATTGCGATCGCATAATATCATTTATCATGCCCATAGTACAGGTTACGGCTTCCGTTTACCCTCCCAAATACCAATTATCACCGTTAGCCGTAATACTATGGGTTATTGGGGAGAAAAAGCTCCTAATGCTTTGATTTACTATCTTCCTAATCAAATTGGCTCAGAATTTCTCAATTTAGGCTTAGAAAGAGATATCGATGTCCTAGTACAGGGGCGCAAATCCTCAAAGTATCTTCTCAATCGTCTAGTTCCCGCCCTCCGTCCCCACTGTCGCGTTAAGGTTTTAGATAGCTATGTGGAGGATTTAGTGGGATTATTCAATCGTAGTCGGGTTTATCTCTACGATTCGGCTGAATATTGGGCTGTAAACAGTTTAACGGAGGGTTTTGGCTTACCGCCCCTGGAAGCTTTAGCCTGTGGTTGTACGGTATTTTCTAGCGTCAATAGTGCCTTAGCCGATTATCTCGATCCCGGTTTCAATTGTCAAAAAATCGGGGCTTATTCCAGTCAATACGATCGGTCACGTATTCTTAATTATGCCCGTAATTTTCCCGTTAATTCTTTACCGGCTAATTTTCTCGATGATTATCATCCCGAAAAATTACTACCACGTTTTGAAACAATTTTAAGAGAAATTAATGATTTCTTTGATATTAAAAAACACTATCCGGCTGATATAAAAGGTTTAGAACCCCTGCGACTTAAAAAATTATGGATACAGAGTTCCCTCGCTAAACTTAAGAAAAAACTGTTTAAGTAGCAGTGATCTTTCCTTAATTATTCGCCAATTCAAAAATGAAACCCACAACTCCTTAAGAGTTGACAGAGAAAGACCGATCGGCTATTCAGTGATCAGTGATCAGTTATCACTGAACAGGGATATCGGGAGAAAAAAGCGTTCGACAAAAGCTCACGCCGAAGTCTGATGGCTGACCCCCCAAAAGGAAAACTTTCTACTTCACCATTAAGATAACTGCTATATAATTATTTCTAACTCTTACCCCCAGGACATTTATGAAGCGAGGAATTTACATTACCGCTAATGATCGAGTTATCGAGCAGGCGATCGCATTAATGAATAGTATTCGTTTGTACGATCCCGATTCTACCGTCATCTTGATTCCCTACGACAATAATTATCAAAAAATTGCCGATTTATTGTCCGAAAAATATGGCGTTATTCTCTATCCAGAGCTGCAATTAGTGGAAGAATTGGCACAGAAAATCTATGATATTTTTGGAGAAAAATTCTTTGCTCGTCCCAATCAATTTCGCAAGCAGGTGTGTTGGTTTGGAGAACTAGATCAATTTCTTTATATCGATACGGATATCGTAGTTTTTGAAAAAATAATAGATAATCTAAATTTCCTCGATACCTACGATTTTCTCTGCTGTGATTACCAACACAAAAAAGGGATTACTGATGTCTTTAATCCGATTGTTTTAGAACAAGGAATCTTCACGGAAAATGATCTAAGTGGAATGTTTAACGGTGGTTTTTGGGCTAGTAAAAAGAATCTTTTCTCAGAACAGGAATTATATAGTGCTTTTCAAGAATGTGCCGCTCATCCAGAATACTTTGATTTTTCTCAAAAAACCTCCGATCAACCGATTATTAATTATACCATTCTCAAACGAGTTCCCAATCGATTTAATATTGTCCGCGCTCCGGGTTGTCAAGCGGGAAATTGGGGGGGAAGTTCTCATTTTCAACGTCAGGGGAATATTTTAATCGATCCGAGATTAAATCAGCCCTTAAAATATTTACATTGGGCAGGAATTCGCATTGAACCGGGTTGTCCTTACTGGGATATCTGGAAATATTATCGTTATCTAGATGATCCTAATCCCCCCGCAGATCCGCCAGCAAGCAAACCAAAAAATCCTTTTCAGAGATTATTAGATAAAATCAAATTATAGGTTTGATTTTTCCTCTCGCACCATTAAGATAACTGCTGCAATTTAACTCCAATCCTGTTGCTCCTCGGTTTGGCGAATTTGATACACTTGTCCATGACTGTGCAGTTGTCGAGTTTTTGCCCATAAACTGACTTCATCTAACTGCCATTTTTCTAGGATTAAATCTAAATCTCTTTGGATTTCTCTTGCTCCCGGAAAGTTTTGATAACGTATGCGTAAACGAGCGCATTCAGCTAAGTTTAAATCATTGGGTTCTGATTGCAGTAGCTGATCAACAATCGGGCGATCGAGTCTTTCCTGTGGATGTTGTTGTTCTTGATTTTTACTAGCCATAATTAATCGAACCAACCGATATCGGAATCCGTTAACTCTGTGGGGGTAGGAGTGGGGGCAATATAACGGGCTAAAGTGGCCATTTCAAAGTTATAAAGACTGGGTTTCTTAGGCAATAGTTTGGTAATTGCTGACGGTTCAGGGGTGGGGGTGGAACTATTTTCTAGGGTTTTAATTTGATTATATAATTTTTCAATTAACTGTTTTTTATCAGTCAGTTCTGTTTCTGTCTTGCTTAATTGACTCGATAATTTTTCAATTAACTGTTTTTTATCAGTCAGTTCTGTTTCTGTCTTGCTTAATTGACTCGATAATTGTGCCAGCAAAGTAGTTTTTTCCGAGAGGACAGATTCTAACTGCTCGGTCTGTTGTTGTAACTGCTGTAAACTGACAGAGAGTTCCAGATGTTCTTTAAGTTCTTCTTCCAGAGAAATAACTGTTTCTTGGAGAGTTTGCTGATTTTTCTCGGTTTTTTCTAATTCTGCCGTCAAGTCGTTAATTTTTGCCTGTAGGGTGGCGTTAGTTTCCTTAGAACGTTTGGGAGAAGGAGAGGGTTGGGATTCTACCTCTTTATTAGCTTCTGTACGGATGAGATCGTTTAAATTACCTTTGGTCATAAGCTCTGCAAATAGGATATTACGATAGAATCGGATAGTGTCAAGAAATCTCTTGGTTTAGGCAATCGATAATTATTCGCCCGATATACAAGCTTGATTACGCCGGGGAATTGTTCCATAGGTTTTATTTTATAGCTTTAGGTCGATCGATCCCTGTCCATTTAAGGAATGAGAATAAATACCTAAATCTCAGTTTCGCCAGTAAGATTCTAAATTTTTCTGTAGTTAATGATACGGAATACTAAATTTGTGTCAGACTAAAGGTAGGAATTGATCGCACCTGTGGCAAGGATAAATTTATGAATATTCAAGAAAAAGCACGTCTTAATTTAACCCAAGAACGACAAGCAGAGGGAATGCTCGAAGAAAAAGTCTTAACTCGTACAGAGGAGCTTTTGGGGGAAGGGGAGGCAGGAACTGCGAAAGCACGGGTTTTATTAACTGAAAATCGTCAAGAAGAAGAAAAACTCCAAGATAAGATTTTAGAACGTTCGCTCGAAGCTATGCAATAGCCTTGAGGAGATTGGTGAAGACTGGGAATATCCACACAAGTATAGATAAATATCTGTAGAGACGTGGTTAACTGCGTCTCTATTTGAATTACCGATAACTAATCACTGTTAAACTAATCACTGTTCACACTCTGGACAGTGAAAAAATGCAGATCCGAAGAAAACACCCCAATCCTGCCGTCAAAGTTGAGAGTTTGAGTTATGTGGTGAAAGTGCCGGAGGCACAACCGCAAAATATTTTAGAAGAAATCGTTTGGCATAAAGAGATGGAAGTCGATAAATTGCGCGAACGGTTGCCTTTATTAGAATTACGCCAAAAAATAGCCAATACTGCGCCACCTTGCGACTTTTTAGCCGCCTTAAAACAGGGGAAAACCCAACCCGCTTTGATTGCCGAAGTGAAAAAAGCTTCCCCGAGCAAGGGAGTTATCCGCCAAGATTTTGATCCTGTAGCGATCGCCCGTACCTATGAACAGGGGGGAGCCACTTGTTTATCAGTCCTAACCGATAGTAAGTTTTTTCAAGGTAGTTACGAAAATCTTACCCTCGTCCGGCAAGCGGTATCTTTGCCCCTATTATGCAAAGAATTTATCCTTTATCCCTATCAAATCTACTACGCTCGCTCTAAAGGAGCCGATGCTGTCCTTTTAATTGCCGCTATTTTAAGCGATCAAGACCTAGCATATTTTGTCAAAATTGTCAAGGGTTTAGGGATGACAGCTTTGGTAGAGGTGCATAGTCTGGCCGAATTCGATCGAGTGTTAGCCATTGAGGGAATCGAACTAATCGGCATCAATAACCGCAATTTAGAGACATTTAAAGTCGATTTAGACAATACTCGCCAATTACTAGAAGCCAGGGGTGAACAGGTGCGAGAAAAAGGTATTCTGATCGTCAGCGAATCGGGATTACACCAAGCTGCAGATCTGGCGAAAGTGAAGCAAGCGGGAGCAAATGCGGTTCTAATCGGCGAATCTTTGGTAAAACTGCCCGATGCTGCCGTCGGTATCCAGAAACTCTTTGAAAATCGGGAATAGGAGTTAGGAAGTGGGGAAGTGGGGAAGTGGGGAAGTGGGGAAGTGGGGAAGTGGGGAAGTGGGGAGTGGGGAGATGGGGAAGCTATCTCATCACCCTATCACCCCAAAACCCCATCACCCCAAAACCCTATCACCCTATCTCCTGAATACTGACTCCTGACACGGCTATCTGCCGGGATATAATCAGAGTTTGCCGAATCTTAAATCATCCCCTCAGAATTGATGCGATCGAGATTTGGTTTTTTATCTTTTTGAATATAGCCCAACGAGAGAGGACGAACCATGGAAAATAAAAATATGTTGATGATTCCCGGCCCGACACCAGTGCCGGAAGCGGTATTATTGGCTATGGCTAAAGCACCTATAGGTCATCGGACGGGTGCTTTTAGCAAGGTAATCGCCGAATTAACCGAAAATCTTAAATGGTTGCATCAAACCAGTGGCGATGTTTTAATGCTAACTGCTTCGGGAACCGGTGCCATGGAAGCGGGAATTATTAATTTTCTTAGCCCCGGCGATCGAGTTTTGGTGGGGGATAATGGTAAATTTGGGGAACGTTGGGCGAAAGTGGCGAAAGCATACGGCTTAAATGTGGATGTCATTAAGGCAGAATGGGGTAAACCCCTAGATCCAGAGGCATTCACGGCTAAACTGACCGAAGACAAGGAAAAAGCCATCAAAGCGGTAATTATCACCCATTCGGAAACTTCCACCGGGGTTCTCAATGACTTGGAAAGCATTAACAAAGCGGTAAAAGACCACGGGGAAGCTTTAATTATCGTCGATGCTGTCACCAGTTTAGGAGCTTATCATATTCCCATCGATGAATGGGGTTTAGATGTGGTCGGTTCTGGTTCCCAGAAAGGTTATATGATTTCTCCCGGTTTAGGTTTTGTTTCCGTAAGTCAAAAAGCTTGGAAAGCCTACGAAACCGCCAAACTGCCCCGTTTTTATCTAGATTTGGGCAAATACAAAAAAGCCACCGATGAGGATAGTTCCCCCTTTACCCCTCCAGTTAACCTGATGTACGGTTTACAAGCTTCTCTGCAAATGATGAGAAGGGAGGGATTAGCGGCAATTTTCGCCCGTCACCAACGCTTAACCCAGATGACGCGGGCCGGTATGCGCGCCCTGGATTTGCCCCTCTACGCGGCGGATTCCTGCGCTTCCACGGCGATTACTGCGGTGGCTCCCACTCTGGTGGATGCGGAAAAAATTCGTTCGACTCTCAATAAAAAGTTCGACATCGCTGTCGCTGGTGGTCAGGATCACCTCAAGGGTAAAATCTTCCGTATCGGTCATTTAGGTTTTGCTAGTGAGCGGGATATCCTCACAGTTATCGCTGCCATTGAAGCGACTTTAATTGAGTTAGGTGTCGAAGGTGTCACCCCCGGTGCTGGTGTGGCTGCGGCTGCTTCTGTCATGGTACAGGGTTAATCTTGGGTTTGCTTTTCCCCTTCTCCCCAGAGAGGGGGATTTTGGCGGGAAAATGTACTTTATAGTTTGACATCCTCACCGCCGTAAAACGGACGGTGATTCCCAAACCTCACGATTTAGGTTTCTGCTTCTTTCCCTTGCGGGGTTTCGCACCTGCCGCCCCAGTTTTACTCTGTTCTGGTCTTATGGTCGCTCTACAGACTGACACCGCAAGTCCTGCGGCCAAAATGTTTTTACTAGCGTTAATATCTCGGTCATGGTGAGTCCCACAGCTTGGACAATCCCATTCTCGAACATTTAACGGCATTTTCTCAGCAATATACCCGCAATTACTACACCTTTTAGAACTAGGAAACCATCTATCTATTTCGATGTAATTTCTCCCATACCAACGGCATTTATAGGC
>NZ_SFBY01000238.1:0-4671 GCF_007095505.1 Microcystis sp. M_QC_C_20170808_M3Col | reverse complement strand
GCACTTCCTCCTTGATGTTTTTTCTTAAAGTTAGGATACTTAGTACGACCAGCAAAGAAGTTAGTAAAAGCTGTTTGTAAATGTCTTAACCCTTGTTGTAAAGGTACACAACTAACTTCATTGAGAAAGTCTAATTCTTCTTGCTTTTTCCAATCGGTTAGCATTGAAGAAGTTTCAGCATATGCTACTCTTTCTTGCTTTTCGTACCATGCTTTTGTTCTGAGATGGAGAGCTTTATTGTCAACTAATCTTACACAGCCCAAAGTGCGCCGCAATAGCGACTCTTGTTCGGGTGTGGGGTAAAATCGGTAAGAATAGGCTTTTTCCATGTCTCACATTCTGGCATATATCGTGTAAATGCGCTAGTATTTAACAGTAAAGCCGTCGTAGAACGACGGGGTTTCAGACCCAAAATTTTCGATGAACATAACTAGGCGAGAATTGATCCAGCAGACAGGTTGGGGGTTGCTGACTTTGGCGATTAGTCAAGGGACAGTTAACCGTCATTTGGCTGCTCTCGCCGCCCCTAATCCCCGAAAATTGGCTCTTTTAGTCGGTATTGACCAGTATGGGGCGAATATTCCGCCGCTGCCCGGTTGTCTTACCGATGTGGAGTTACAAAAAGACCTTCTCCGTTATCGTTTTGGCTTTCAGGATGCTGATATAGTGACTTTAACGGGACAAAAAGCCAGTCGAGAAGCGATCGAATTGGCTTTTTTAGAACACCTGATCGCCCAAGCTAAAACGGGGGATGTAGTAATTTTTCACTTTAGCGGTTATGGCAGTGTTGGGGCCCGAAAAGAGGTTTTTATTGCTGCTGATGGGGCAGAAAATGCTCTAATTAAGGAAAATATTTTGCTTTTGGCTCGCTGTCTAGCTACGGATAAGTTTAGCTTGATTTTTGATAGTAGTCATCTTCCCCAAAATCGTCCCTATCTCGGTAATCTCCGCGTTCGCTCCTATTCTAGAACCATTAGTGACCTTAACCCCGCCGAGTTAACTTTCGCTGCCGATATTAAAACCCGTTTTAACCTCAAAAATAAGCCTAGTAACGGCGTTATTCTCGCTGCCGCTAAACCAGAGCAAATCGCCCTGGAATTGAGCGGTAATAGCCCCAATGCCGGCTTATTTACCTATGATCTCACTCAGTATCTCTGGCAAGTTTCCCCCAGTCCGACAATCGCGATCGCTTTTCCCCGTCTCCGCAATCTCGTCGCTAGTCACAGCAGTGAACAACAGCAACCGGCAATCCTAACCAGTAATCAAAAAAATAATTCTGCGGCGCTTTATCATACAAATCCAGAAAAGTCAAGGGGTGGGGCGGCAATTGTTACAAATCTTATTGACGAGCGCACCCTAGAAGTCAATCTGGTCGGCCTGCCCTTAGAAATCCTAGAAAATTACGGAATTAACTCCTGTTTGAGCTTTATTGAGGCGACCGGGGAGGAAATCAGCCTACAAATTCTCTCCCGTCAGGGTTTAAAAGCCAAAGCCCAGTTATTATCACCAACCGCCTCCCTAGAAATAGGACAGATTCTAGAGGAAAAATTGCGGGTTTTTCCGAGTCAAATCGGCTTAATCGTCGGTTTGGATAATAACTTAACCCGGATTGAACGGGTAGATGCCACCAGTACCTTTGCCAGTTTGCCCGATGTGGCCGCCGTGGTTAACATTGGCGAACAAGCGGTAGATTGTCTCTTAAGTCGAGTTGATAGCGAAGAAACTGGCAATTATCAGTTATTATCTCCCAATGGCTCCCTAATTATCGGTAGTTTAGGGGCGGTCAACGAAGCAATTAAATCGGGAATCAAACGACTGCAATCGCAACTAGAAACCCTGCTGGCCTGCAAATTGTGGCACTTGTTGATCAATCAAGAATCCTCCGGTTTAGCCGTCATTGTCACCCTGGAAAGCATTGATAAAATCTATATCTCCCGTCTGCAAACGAAAAAAGCCGTCAATAATAGCAAGGCCAACGATAACGCTAACAATGACTTAATTCTGCCCGTCGGTACGGAAATTCGCTATCAAATTGAGAATCAAGAAGAACAACCCCTCTACGCACTGATCCTTGTCCTCAACAGCGATCGCCAACCGCTTTTATACTGTTCCTGTTCAGAAACCCCCGATAATTTCACCAATTCCAGCCCATTGGCCCCCTTTGTCGTGGCGGCCAAAAGCAAGGCCACCATCCCCAATGACCGCCAAGGGCATTGGAAAATTAGTCAACCCAAGGGCATCAGAGAAAATCTACTGATCCTCAGTCGCCATCCTTTCCCAAAAACCTTTACAATCCTTAATGCTACTCAAAACGTCAAAGGAGAAGCCACCCAACTGCTCACCCTGACCAACCCCCTAGAAATAGCCAGAGCATTCGGTCGCGATCTAAAATTAGATTTAGGTCTAAAAATGGATAGTTCTGGCAGTGTAATTGATGAATACGCCTTTGATCTAGGAACTTGGTCAGGTTTCCGGTTTATTTATCAAGTTATGGACTAAATCGATAGAAAATTCTTATGGAATCCTTGAAAAGAAAAGGTTAAAATCCTAAAACAGCTACCCCTAAATTTCCCGATGAATCTTCTGCCCCGGACCACCCAAAGCCGCCTCAAAAAAATCCCACAAATTCCCAGTGTTTGGGAAGGAGATCGTCGTGCTTTATCCTTATCCGAGAGAATGCCCCGGGCCACCTTAGAACCAAATCAAGAAAGCGGCGGCGAGTGCGTGATCTGGGTGGATGGTAGCGAGGGCTGTGTACGCGCTATGGAAGTAGTTTCCCCCGAAACCGGGCCTGAGGCCATGGTGAGAACCTTAATCCGCGCCATCGAAACACCACAAAGTCCCGCCCGGCCAGCCAGACCGAAAAAAATTATCGTCCGCGATCGAGAAACACAGTTTTTTCTGCGCGGGGTACTGCAAGATCTCGATATCACCATCGATTATGTCCCCAGTTTGCCCCTGATCGATGATCTCTTTCGTGGATTCGACGAATTCCAAAATAACCGCCCCCCGGCAATTCCTCCCACTTGGCAGTCCGCTTTAGTGAAAACCGCTCACGAAATTTGGAAAGCTGAACCCTGGTCCTGTTTAGCTGATTACGATATTTTGGAAATTAAGCTCGATCGACCCGATTTCCCGAATCTTTACGCCTGTGTCATGGGAATGCTCGGTCGGGAATACGGAGTCATTCTCTATCGTTCCCTAGAATCCCTCAAACAATTCCGGCAGTCCGCTTTGGCAGAAAAATCGATGGAAAGATTAGAAAAGGCCTTTCTTTCCCAAGATTGCTGGTTTTTAAGCTACGAATTGGCCGATGATGATGAGGACGATGATGAGGATGACTACGATCTAGCCTCGGCTGCCCCCTCCCAAATCCATCCAGTTTTCGGCAGCGTGCATCCCTACGAAGGTATTCGCCCCTATTTAGATGAAGAAGAAGCAATCACGGTATATTTAGCTTTAATGGCTCTGTTGCGCTTTTTTAAAGGCAATCAATCCGCTTTATCCGAAGAACCGATCGGAGAATTACAGCGTCGTTTTCGCATTCCCCTCGATCCCGAACAGGCAAAAGGGGAAACCTTGGCGGTGACGGTGGCCACGATGCCCGATCTATGTGCGGAATTTATGCAACTCTTGGAGGAGGATGACGACGAGGATGAGGATGATGAGGAAGAATCCGTACTCAAGGAGGATTTAGTTCCTGATAATGCACATCTCAGTCTGGGAATGGTTCCCTGGCAATTATTAGATAAAATTCGCAGTCGTCCAAAAATCCATTATCAACCCCAATCCGTACCGACAAAAGGAGAGGGTTTCCCCGTGGTGATGATCCAGACCTCCCGACCGAAAGCCAAGGAAATTATCGAAAAAATCGAACAAGCTGGCGGTTTGGCGGCTATTGGTTTTAACCCGGGCGAAGATCCCCTCGAAGATACCCGTTATGATCTGGGGATTCTGAAAATGGCTAACGGTGATCTCTATCTATTTGGGGAATTTGAGGAAGACGATCCCGACCACCGTAACGCGCGCCGCAATTGGCAAAAACGCATCAAAAATACCGAGGGTTATTGTGGTTTGATTATTGCCATGGGCGTAACCGGTTCCTCCTGCGGTAATCCCCAATTAAACGATATGTTGGCTCTCTATGAGGCAACATCGATCAATAGTAAAGATTTAGACTTGGGAGTTTTGACTCTTATGCCTCACTTCGGTTAATTTGAACGGGCAGCGGCGGCTTTTTTTCAGTAATCAGTAATCAGTAATCAGTAATCAGTGATCAGTAAACAGTAATCAGTAGACCTCTTGTAAAAATCAAAAATTGTTGTTAGGGTTAGGAGTCAGTAGCCAGTAGTCAGTAGTCATCGAAAATTTTGGGTCTGAAACCCCGTCGTTCTACGACGGCTTTACTGTTAAATACTAGCGCATTTACACGATATATGCTAGAATGTAAGACATGGAGAAAGCCTATTGGTTCCGATTTTACCCCACACCAGAACAAGAGTCGCTATTGCGGCACACTTTGGGCTGTGTAAGATTAGTTTACAATAAGGCACTCCATCTCAGAACACAAGCATGGTACGAAAAGCAAGAAAGAGTAGGCTACGCTCAAACTTCTTCAATGCTAACCGATTGGAAAAAGCAAGAAGAATTAGACTTTCTCAATGAAGTAAG
>NZ_SFBY01000237.1:0-8966 GCF_007095505.1 Microcystis sp. M_QC_C_20170808_M3Col | reverse complement strand
CCTCGATGACCATTTTTATTGATGTGATGGCTTTGACATTCTGGGCATTTCATTGTTCTTTCTGCTTATTTTATTTTTCATTTATTTTACCTCATCATCTCTTAATCTGACAACGCCGGTTTTTGACTATAGGGCCAGGCAAAAGCATGGCGAAAAGCCGCATCTTGACAAGCTTGTAATTGTCGAAAATCGATCACATCTAGGGTGAGTAAATTCTCGTACTCGAAGGGCAGCCGGACATTGTGTAAACCGGCATTATCGGTACAGATAGCAATATCAACCCCCGCTTCAAAACAGCGATCGAAGACTATCTTTAACTGGGATAAACTTTCGAGGGTGCCAGTTTTTAAATAGGTGGTGGGACAGACTTCTAAACATTGATGACGACGGGCAACTTCCGGCAGCAGTTCCGGATATTGTAGGGGAATTTGAATACCGTGACCAATTCTTTGCAGATAGGGCAGTAATTGGGGATAACAACCGTCCTTTGTTTCGTAAAGATGGCCGGTGGTATTTAAACCCTCTTCCCTAGCATAACTGTATAAACCAGCAAATTCCTCTAGTCGAGTTTGGTAGTGGGAATCACCCCCAGCAATATCGATCGCACAGACGTATTCTCTCATCTCTAGGGCCAGATCAACGATCGCTTTGTTGACTTCGGAGGGAAGTCGCGAGTGCATACAGAGAATTTGACTGGTAATAATCGGATATTCGCTCATTTTCGAGGCTTGACCGACGATTTCGACAATTGATCGCATTTGCTCGATTCGCTCTGTTTGGTTCAAATGTTCGTCGGTGCGATAGTAGGGAGTATAGCGCAATTCTAAATAGGCAAGATTCTCGAAGATGTAAGCGCCGCGAATCAGACGATAGATAAAATAGGGCAAAGTTTGAGCGGTTTGAACACTTTCGACTAGGGTATGTAATTCTAAATACTCATCTAAACTATTACGTTCACGGGTGTAAAATTCCTCAAAAGCTTGGTATTCCTGGAATTTGGCCGCTAAATCCCGCTCATGTCTGTGAAAGTAGCGCCAGAGAATTCTCGGTACTACCGATCCCCCTAAATGCCGATGCAAATCTGCGTATAAAGCCACAACTCCGATGCTCCTTAGTCTCTCAAATGTTCCTTAAATATAACGAAGTTTTACAATTGTTTGACAATTGTTGCCAAATAGTATCAGTACCTATTCGGTGATCGGTTGGGTGTTGGGGAGCGGGGAGATAGTGAACAGTCGCTAGTGCAAGGCTCAGATCTGATCACCGATCACTGATTCAAGGCTGACAGCTAGAATAAGGTCATTAAACCTAAATAAAGCTTTAGGGAATAGAGGAGTGACAACATATACAATGATTGGGGTTTATAGTCAAGCAACCCTAAGCCTATGCCACGCCGTGATGACTTACAGAAAATCCTAATCTTGGGCGCTGGCCCGATTGTCATCGGACAAGCCTGTGAATTCGACTATTCGGGAACTCAAGCCTGTAAAGCCCTACGAGAAGAAGGTTATGAGGTAATTTTAGTCAATTCTAACCCGGCCTCGATCATGACCGATCCAGAAATGGCCGATCGCACCTACATTGAACCAATTCTGCCGGAAATTGTCGAGAAAATTATCGCTAAAGAACGCCCTGATGCGATTCTACCGACTATGGGCGGTCAAACTGCCCTAAATACCGCGGTAGCTTTGGCCAAAAGCGGCGTTTTAGAAAAATATAACGTGGAACTGATCGGGGCAAAACTCCCCGCTATTGAAAAAGCCGAAGATAGAGAACTATTCAAAAAAGCAATGGAGAAAATCGGTGTTCCCGTCTGTCCTTCGGGGATTGCCAACAATTTAGAAGAAGCAAAAGCGATCGCCCATCAGATCGGTTCCTATCCTCTCATTATCCGGCCGGCCTTCACTTTAGGCGGAACGGGGGGCGGTATTGCCTATAACCAAGAAGAATTTGAACCGATGGCCCAGTATGGTCTAGATTGTTCGCCTACATCGCAAATTCTCGTCGAAAAATCCCTAATTGGCTGGAAAGAATACGAATTAGAGGTAATGCGCGATCTAGCCGATAACGTGGTGATCATCTGTTCGATCGAAAACTTTGACCCGATGGGGGTCCATACCGGCGACTCGATTACGGTTGCGCCCGCCCAAACCCTGACCGATAAAGAATACCAACGCCTCCGGGACTATTCTAAGGCAATTATTCGGGAAATTGGCGTAGAAACCGGCGGCTCGAACATCCAATTCTCCGTTAATCCCACTAACGGCGACGTAATCGTGATTGAGATGAATCCCCGGGTATCGCGTTCTTCGGCCCTGGCATCGAAAGCCACGGGATTCCCGATCGCTAAATTTGCCGCTAAACTAGCAGTAGGCTACACTTTAGACGAAATTCCCAACGATATCACCAAAAAAACCCCAGCTTCCTTTGAACCAACTATCGATTACGTCGTCACCAAAATTCCCCGCTTTGCCTTCGAGAAATTCCCCGGCTCCCAACCGATTCTAACTACCCAGATGAAATCCGTCGGGGAAGCTATGGCTATCGGTCGAACTTTCCAAGAATCCTTTCAAAAAGCACTTCGATCCCTAGAAACGGGACGTTTTGGCTTTGGTTGCGATAAAGTCGAAACTCTCCCCCCTCTCTCGGAAGTCCGGGCTGGTTTACGGACACCTAACCCCGAACGAGTTTATAGTATCTATCATGCTTTTAAATTGGGCATGAATGGGGAGGAAATCCACGAACTAACCGGGATTGATCCCTGGTTCCTCGATAAATTGGCCGATTTGATGGAAACCGAGAAGTTTCTCAAACGAACTCCCCTGAAAAGTCTCGGCAAAGAGGACTTATTCGCTATTAAACAACAGGGTTTTAGCGATCGCCAAATCGCCTTCGCCAGCAACAGCAGCGAGGACGAAGTGAGAAGTTATCGCAAGGGTTTAGGTATTGTTCCCGTTTATAAAATGGTGGATACCTGCGCGGCAGAATTTGAGGCTCTGACACCCTACTATTATTCCACCTACGAACAGGTGGAATCGGAAGTTTTACCCTCCGATAAACGCAAAGTGATGATCCTCGGTGGGGGTCCCAATCGCATCGGCCAGGGGATAGAATTTGACTACTGTTGTTGTCATGCCGCTTTTTCCCTCAGTCAAGCCGGTTTTGAGACGATTATGGTCAACTCTAACCCGGAAACTGTCTCCACCGATTACGATACCAGCGATCGCCTTTACTTTGAACCCCTGACCAAAGAGGATGTCTTAAATATTATCGAAGCGGAACAACCAGAGGGTTTAATTATTCAATTCGGTGGGCAAACTCCCTTAAAACTAGCCCTTCCCCTGCAAAGATATCTAGAATCGCCTAATTGTCCCGTAAATACCAAAATTTGGGGAACTTCACCCGATTCGATCGATACTGCCGAAGATCGGGAACGGTTTGAAAAAATCCTCCGAGAATTAGATATCCGACAACCCCCCAACGGTATTGCCCGCAGTTTCCAAGAATCCCAAGCAGTGGCTAAACGCATCGGTTATCCTGTGGTAGTACGTCCGTCCTATGTTTTGGGCGGTCGGGCAATGGAAATCGTCTATTCCGATAGCGAATTGGAACGCTATATGAAGTATGCGGTACAGATAGAACCGGATCACCCGATTTTAATCGATAAATTCCTCGAAAATGCCATCGAAGTGGATGTGGATGCCCTCTCAGATGCCACGGGAACAGTAGTTATCGGGGGATTAATGGAACATATCGAACAAGCGGGCGTACATTCGGGCGATTCTGCTTGTTCTATCCCCCATACGTCCCTTCCTGACTCAGTTTTAACCACAATTCGACAATGGACGGTGGAACTAGCGAAAGCTTTAAAAGTAATCGGTTTGATGAATATCCAGTATGCGGTACAGGGGGAGACAGTTTATATCTTAGAAGCGAATCCCCGCGCTAGTCGTACTGTTCCCTACGTTTCCAAAGCAACGGGAGTTCCTTTAGCAAAAGTTGCCTCCCTCGTCATGTCGGGCAAAACCCTAGCAGAATTGGGCATCACCAGCGAAGCAATTCCCCGTCATATTGCCGTGAAAGAAGCGGTTTTACCCTTCCAGAAGTTCCCCGGTGCTGATACTCTCCTGGGACCAGAAATGCGTTCTACAGGCGAAGTAATGGGGATTGACAGCGATTTTGGCAAAGCTTTCGCTAAAGCAGAAATGGCCGCCGGCGTGATTTTAGCCACCAGTGGGACGGTTTTTGTCTCGATGAACGATCGCGATAAAACCCCCATGGTTCCCGTGGTTAAGGATCTGCAATCCCTCGGTTTTCGCGTCGTCGCCACTTCGGGAACTCGTCAAGTTTTGTTAGAAAACGGTTGCGAAAATATCGATTTAGTGCTAAAGATTCACGAAGGCCGCCCCCACGTTATCGATTGGATCAAAAATGACTGGATTCAGTTTATTGTCAATACTCCCAGTGGTGAAGAATCCCAAAACGATGGCCGACAAATTCGCCGTACTGCCCTCGATTATAAGTTACCAATTATCACCACTATCGCCGGGGCAAAAGCGACAGTAGCAGCCTTAAAATCCCTGCAATCCCAACCTTTAGAGGTGAAAGCTTTACAGGATTATCTCGCCTAATTTTCAGTTTTCAGTTATCAGTTTTCAGTTAGAAAGGGGATTTAGGGATATAGGGGTTTAGGGATATAGGGGTTTAGGGAAATTTCAGCCAAATGCCCCACTACCCCACTACCCCATCACCCCATCACCCCATCACCCCAATTCATAATTCATAATTCCTAATTCCCATGACCGATACTCTAAACGATTATAAAAACCTGATTAGTGAACTGATTAACCGTTATAAAAACCGCGTCGATTTCCTGACAATTCGTCTGGAAGAAGCGCGGGGGACGAATATTCTACTGCGTTCCGAACGAGTGGAAACCCTCAGCGAAGGTATTGCTATCGGTGGTCAGGTACGCGCTTGTTATCAAGGAGGTTGGGGATTTGCCAGCTTTAATCAATTATCCAGTTTACAGGAACGATTAGAAGATGCGATCGCTGCTGCCCGTTTAATTGGGGAAGAAGAAACCCTGATTGCTCCGGTAGAACCTGTAATTATTAGTTGTGAATTACCTTTAACGGGAACAGACCCGCGTTTAGTGCCATTAGCTGATAAAAAAGCCCTCTGCGATCGCTATAATAACTTACTGCGTCAACATCATCCCAGTATTGCCACCACTTCCGTCCGTTACAGCGATAGCAGTCAACATATTCTTTTAGCCACTTCTGACGGGACTTTAATCGAACAAAAATGGTCGGACTTAGAAATGCGTTTTTCGGCCACCGCTAGGGATGGGGACAGTGTACAAACAGGCCGGGAAACCACGGGATCCCGAAAAGCTTTCGAGGATCTGGTCAATTTAGAAGAACAGGTGCAAGGGTCGGCTAAACGGGCCGTACAAGCCCTAGTTTTGCCCCCTGTCAAGGGCGATACCTACACCGTCGTCATCGATCCCATTTTAACCGGTCTGTTCGTCCATGAGGCTTTTGGCCACCTGTCAGAGGCAGATATGTTATACGAAAATCCTGACCTTTTGGAAGTGATGAGTATGGGCAAACGTTTCGGGCCGGATAACCTGCAAATCTTTGACGGGGCCTATCCGGAAGGTCATCGGGGCAGTTATTTTTATGACGATGAGGGAACCCCCGCAACGACGACTCAGTTAATTAAAGACGGGGTTTTGGTGGGAAGACTGCATTCGCGGGAAACGGCGGGCAAATTAGGCGAAAAACCGACCGGTAACGCCCGTTGTCTCAATTATCATTATCCGCCCATTGTCCGCATGACCAACACTTGGATTGAACGGGGAACCACTGCCGTTAAAGAGTTATTTTCGGGGATAAAAACGGGAGTTTATGCCCAAAATTGGCAGGGAGGCATGACTAACGGCGAAATGTTCACTTTTAGCGCCGGGGAAGCTTGGATGATTCGCGATGGAGAAATTGCTGAACCCGTTAAAGATGTGACTCTCTCCGGTAATGTCTTTAAAACTCTAGCCAATATTGAGGCAATTGGTGATGATTTCTACTGGGATGAGTCGGGAGGCTGCGGAAAAGGAGGTCAAAGTGGTTTACCGGTTGGCTGCGGTGGCCCCAGTCTCCGTATCCGCGATGTGGTCGTGGGAGGAGAAGCAGATATTCAGTAATCAGTAATCAGTAAACAGTAATCAGTAAACAGTAATCAGTAAACAGTAATCAGTAATCAGTAAACAGTAATCAGTGAACAGTGAACAGTGAACAGTGAACTGATTACTGATAAGAATGTCCACTAAAAACTCAAATCTGATAACTCAAATCTGATAACTCAAATCTGATAACTCAAATCTGATAACTCAAATCTGATAACTGATAAGACTGTCCGGTAAAAACTCAAATCTGATAACTGAATCGCTTTGTCGGTAAGGGTTTTTTCGGCAAATTATGGCAAGTGTATTAGCGCAGTTTCATACAGCCGAAATCGAAATCTATCTCATCTTCTCATCACTGTCTTCAATTTCTTGATCATCTTTATTGATTTCTTCTTTAAATCCCCGTAAAGTTTTCCCCAAAGCTGCCCCAAATTCGGGTATTTTTTTCGGTCCAAATATCAGGACAACAACTACAGCAATAATTACTATTTCTGGCCAACCTAATCCAAACATAATCTTTAAAGTAAAAAGTAAAAAAGGTGTTGGGTGTTGGGTTTTAGGGTGTTGGGTGTTGGGTGTTGGGGGTTGAATTCCCCTATCCCCTATCCCCTATCCCCTATCCCCATCTATACCACCACTTCAGCGCGTTTATAGGCTTCGTCGAGGACTTCTGAGAGAGTCGGATGGGTGTGGATGCGGAAAGCGAGTTCATGGACGGATTGGCGTTCAGCGATCGCATTGGCCGCTTCTTGAATTAAATCCGATGCGTGGATACCGATAATATGAACACCGAGTAATTCGCCCGTATCCTGACGATAAACGACTTTAGCGATGCCTTCCGTTTCTCCTTCCGCTAAAGCCTTAGAATTTCCCTTAAAATAGGTCTTGACAGAAGCGACCTTATACCCTTCTTCCTGTGCCAAAACTTCTGCTTGCGGTTCCGTTAAACCCACATAACTAATTTCGGGGTGGGTAAAAGCGGCGGCGGGAATACTGCGATAATCGATGGTTTTTGGGCGATTACAGATATTTTCAATGGCTATTACCCCTTGACCCGAAGCAGCGTGAGCTAACATCATTTTACCCGTAGCATCGCCCACGGCCCAGAGATGGGGAACCGGTTCACCGTCCTGAATTACCTGCATTTTGTCATTAACGGCAATAAAACCGCGTTTATCCAGTTCTACCCCAACAAATTCCAATCCGAGATTCTTTGTCGCTGGGATTCTTCCTGTAGCGACTAAACAAGCATCTACTTCTAAAATTTCGATCGCTTCTTTGCTTTTTGCGTCCACCAGTTCAATGGCCACGGGATTCCCCGGTTTAATACTTTTTGCCAAAACTCCCACATAGGTCTCGATGTCTCTAGGTTTAATCAGAACTCTTTCAGCGATTTTCGAGATTTCTGGGTCAAATCCGGGCATGAGACTATCTAAAGCTTCGATCATCGTCACTTCACAACCCAAAGCGGTGTATATATCCGAAAATTCCAGACCGATATAACCACTACCGATAATTGCAATCCACTTGGGTAAAGTTTCCAATCTAACGGCCTCATCGCTGGTAAAAACCGTTTTATGATCGATCTCGATCCCCGGTGGGACAAAAGGAACCGACCCCGGACAGAGCATAATATCCTTAGCGGTGTAGATTTTTTCGCCACTATCCCCGATGACGCTAACTTTTTGCGGGCCGGCGATTTTTCCCCAACCGTGGATAGTATCAACCTTGAGACGTTTAAGACTATTAGTGAGATCGCCTCTAATTTTACTGACAAGGTTGTTAGCATGATTAGCAATTGTCGGACGGTCAAAATTAACGCCACCGATGGCAATACCTAAACTTTTCAGATGGTCACTATCGGCCAATTCGCGCACTCGTCCCGAGGCTGCCAGTAAAGCTTTAGAAGGAATACAACCGCGATTGACACAGGTTCCTCCCATATCTTTGGCTTCGATAATAGCTGTTTTTAGCCCACATTTGACTGCGTGTAGGGCTGCCCCGTGGCCACCAACTCCAGCACCGATAATAATTAAATCGTAGTCGAATTCACTCATAGTCTCTCTGACTCTCAAAGTTAGCATTATCTCATTTTACGCTCCACTGCGATCAAGCTGTGCTATCCCGGGCAAAAACTGGAGCCAGTTTTTAGCCATCAGGCTCTTGTGCATTGAAACTGGCTATTGGCAATTTTAGGACAAGACGTTACTATTACTAGGGAGCATCTCATTTATGCAAGTGAGTAATTACGCTTGTCTCTAAAACTTGCTTCTGGTAAGGCTTTCAAAATAGCTTGACATAAAACTTAATTTAGGAGTTACAAAGGTCAGATGCTCCCCGTTACTAGACCTCTTGTAAAAATCAAAAATTGTTGTTGGGGTTAGGAGCCGGTCGTCGGTCGTCAGGAGAATTAAGAATGAATAACAATCAATTACATGGTCTATTCACAGATTTTATGCCATTTAATCCTTATTTTTACCGTTTTTGAATCCTCAAAAATTAATTATGCAAGAGGTTACTGAATCAAAATATGAATACTAATCCTGCATTATATCCATAAGTTAGTCTAGTGCTAGGTTTGAAAAATTAGACCTGCTGCCAATACTTTGCCCGGTGACGAGAGCATCTTTCTCCTACCATAATTTAGGCTCGAAACCAGAATTATTAATGATTTCTACCGTTTCTCCCGATGGTTTAATCACAAATAAACCTTGTTTATAGGCATAACGATCTACTCCTTCGTCTATTTCTATTCCTGCCACTGCACCATAAGCTTGATAGT
>NZ_SFBY01000236.1:0-39113 GCF_007095505.1 Microcystis sp. M_QC_C_20170808_M3Col | reverse complement strand
GTGTCAGACTTAAGCAATTAAGCGTTTTTCGGTGAAGCGTCAACCCCATTCAGCGACCACCCTAAAAAAGTGGCGTGGTGAGGAATCGCCGTCCGTTTTACGGCGGCGAGGATGTCAAGAAAACCTGATCCAAGCGGCCGTTAACCAGGGCGACCTCTCCCTGGCGCTGCGAACCGTCGAACGTTCCCGCTCCAAACGCCTTGCCGACCTAATCGCCATCAGCGACCTCTACGCCGATGGGCGCATCCCCCCAGAAATACAAGCCTGGTATCAGCAACTTCAGGACAGCCGCCGCAGCAAATCCCAACTCGCTCAAGACCGTCCTGAACTGTCCAAAGACGATAAACCATCCTTGACCCCTGCACTAAGCCGCAACACCCGCGCTAGCTTTGCCTCTGAACAACTCCTCGCCGCCGAAGCCGCTGAACGTCAAGCCTGGGAAGCTCTCTACCGCTTTGATGCCATTACCGCCCAACTTCAGCAACCCCAACCCCAACCTCGCCTCGATGAGTTAATGGCGCTGCTCCCCTCTCCCCAGACCGCCCTCCTCAGCTTCTACACCACCGCCACCCATACCCACATCTTTGTCCTGCGTCGCCCCTCCCGGGATGGCGGGGAATCGGTCAACTGCCACACTATTCCCAATCCCCCGGAGTCCGCCAACGACCTGCAAAACTGGCTGGTCGAAAACTGGGTTAACCCCTACATTGCGATTAATCAAGCAGAGACCGCCCAATCCCGCCAGCAGCGTCGGGAGGAGTGGCACCAAGCTATGGCCGCTCGTCTGCAAGAATTGGCAACCCGCCTGCAATTCGATACCCTCATCCAACAGCACCTCCAGGGCATCACTGAATTAATCCTGATTCCCCACCTCTTTCTGCACCAAATTCCCTTCGACCTTCTACCCACCGCCGAAGGACAACTCCTGGGCGATCGCTTTCGCCTTCAGTTTGTCCCCAGTACCAAAATTCTGGGACTGTGCCAAGAGCGATCGCAACCGACTCCCGACACCCTGGGGATTGTGGAAAACACCACAGAGGATTTGCCCTATACTCCCCTAGAGTGTGAGTGGGTCGCCCAAACCTGGAATGTGCCTCGCCAACGGCGGCTACAGGGGCGCACAGTCACCCCCGACTCTTATCTGCAACTGCTCAAACAAGTGCAAGCCCTACTTTCCAGCCACCACGCCACCAGTCGCCCCGATGATCCTCTCAACTCCCACCTCGTCCTAGACGGGGAGCAAAAAGTCACCTTGCGCGATTTAATTAGTCCCTCGTGGCGCTTTCCGGAATTGTCGGAAGTGTTTCTCTCCTGTTGTGAAACTGGTCTCAGTTTTGCCAGTTTCCGAGATGAGGAAGGAAACCTGCGACGGGAATTACTGGACGAACCCCTCAGCTTAGGTACAGGCTTTCTGCTAGGGGGCGCTCGAAGTGTGATCAGTAGTCATTGGGCCGTGACTGACCTAGCCACAACGCTGTTTTCGCGGGAGTACCATCGCGCACGGCGGGCCGGAGAGGAACGCTTAACGGCTCTACATCAGGCTCGCCAAGCGTTGCGGGAGACTTGCCAAAAAGACTGGCGGGACCGTTTAGATGCCGATTTGAAGCAGGCTTTCCAGACTTGGCAACAACTGCGCCGCGCCCAAGACCCCAACACCGATGCTGCTGGGGCCAATTATCAAAAAATCAGCGAATTGATCAAGTGGCTTGACGATTTTGCTCCCGATGCAGTGCCTTTTCAGGATTATCGTTACTGGGGGGCGTTTTATTGTCTTGGACTTCCTTAAATTAGGAATTATTTCCTTGTTGCAAGTAACGCACCACACCTATTGCATGAGCAGAAAACGGGTTTCTCGGAGAAACCCGTTTTCTGTGCGGTATAATTAATTTGCAAGAGTTCTTATCTATAACCCTATTTTAAAAGGGTTTTACCATTATTCAGCAATCCCTAATTAGGATAAACTCGCCCTTTCCAACCTCCCCCTTGACCGCGCCAATAACGCAGGGCAGAATCGATGGTCATTACACTATAAAAGAGGGCAATTAGGGGTAAAGTTAAAGCCCGCAGGGGCGATAATTTATATAGTCTTAAAGTCGGGCTATAGGAGAGGGCAATTAGTAATAAGGTGATGGTGCTAATTATGATAATTGATGTTTGTTTTAATGCCAATCCCCAGATTAAGCCCAAGGGGGCGGCTAAATAGGTTAAAAACATCCCGAAAATTGTCCCGATTAACCAAAGTGTTGAGTAATTAAGTTGTGTAAAGGCGGTGCGGGCTACCATATTCCAAATGCTGGCTAAATCGGGATAGGGACGGAGACTATAGGTGGTTTCTGTTAATCCTAACCAGATGGATTTCTCAGGATTTTCGGGGTGATTTTGTAGATATTTTTTAACTGCGATCGCCAAAGAACAATCATCAATTAAAGCTTGTTTAAGAATCTCAATACCGCCAATTTTTTCTAGGATATCTCGGCGAATTAAAATGCAGCCCCCAGCGGCGGCTGCTATCGGGGAATTAGGGTTATTAACTAGGGGAAAAGGATAGAGTTTCTCGAAGAAAAAAACAAAAGCAGGAATGAGGAATTTTTCCCAAAAACTGTCACAGTTTAGCAGCACCATCAGGGAAACTAAAGCTTGTTTTTCTTGTACTGCTTTAGTGACTAATTGGGTTAAATTATCTGCTGCGTGGGCAATATCAGCATCGGTGAACAGAAAATAATCGGGAGCGAATTTCTCGGTAGCCTCTTTTATTCCCTGTTTCATTGCCCATAATTTACCCGTCCATCCTATCTCTAAAGGTTGTCCATAAATAATAGTTATCTGGCCAGATTTATGAGATTGATCAGCAATTTTTTGAGCAACTTTCCCCGTACCATCACTACTTTGATCGTCAATTAAAATAATCGAAAATTCTCCTTGATAATCTTGGTTAAAGAGGGAAGTTAAACTGATAGGTAAAACGTCGGCTTCGTTTCGTGCGGGGATAATTGCCGAGACTTTTGGATAATTTGTTAAGGTAGAAGTGACAGGATTAATTTTTTGGTTAGATAGCCAAAATTGTCCCCTGGCTAAGATTAAATATAACCAAATTATTAGCGATAGGAAAGTAACTAAGAATAATAAAAATGTCATAAGCTAGTCGGCTTTCGATGAGGGAATAGGGAACAGGTCAAAAAGAGTATCAAATTTAGATGCACAACAGTTTCATAAGTTTGGGGTTTAACAGAGGGCGATTTAGGGTAAAATGAAAGCAAGTTAGCAAGATTAGGCGAGGCAGTAAATCATGGATTATGATGTCGTAATTATTGGGGGGGGACCGGCGGGAGGTCACTGTGGTAGATTATTAAGTGAAAAAGGTTATCGTGTTCTTTTGGTGGAACAACATTCTAGTTGGCAAGATAATAACTTTTCTAGTGCCGCTTCTCCCCTAGAAATTTTAGAACAATTCAATCTCCCCGAAACCGTAGTGGCTAGGTTTTGGAAAAATATCGAAATTATCTCCACTAGCATACATCATTTTTGGTCATCACCGCAACCTTTAGGGGTAGTTTTTGATTTTGCCAAATTGCGAGAGTTTTTAGCCACAGAAGTGCTGCGTTGGGGGGGAGAAGTTCGTTTAGGTTGTCGTTATCTGAAATATCAACAGATGGAGGATAAGCTAACTGTTTTCTTGAAATCAAAAGGCGAGGAAATCGAGACAGTTACTACTCGTTTATTGGTTGATGCCACGGGATACGCTAGAGCAGTTATGTATAAACATAGACGAGAAAAACCTGATTTTTTAAAAGCAGTTGGCATTGAATATTTAATTACAGTACCAGAACAATTTTATCAAAAATATCAAGATAATTTAGTATTTTTTCTCGGTCATAAATGGAGTCCTAAAGGTTATGCTTGGATTTTTCCTATGGATAATCAGCAATTAAAAATAGGAGCCGCTTGGTTAGAGGGAGAACATCCTTATATTTCTGAAGTTAAGTCTTTAAAAAGTTATATTATCCAGATACTCAAAGACTACATAAAGTTAGATAATTACGAGCTAGTAGAGCAACACGGTTCCATCGTGGAATATTCCTCTGGACTGCAAGATATTTACTATAAAAAACCAAATATTATCGCCATAGGTGATGCAGTTTCAACTATCAATGCTTTAGGAGGGGAGGGAATTAGACACGCTATGAAAGGAGCCGAAATTGCTTGTCAATACATGGAAGAATATTTACAGGGAAAATCGAGTAGTTTTACCCCTTATCAACAGCGGATGCAAGAATATTTTCAACCAAAATGGAATTTATCCGATCGCCTCAGTCGCAAAGTTTATTTAGAATATAGTGATGCGCGTATCGATCAAGGAGTATCTTATCTCAAGTATCTTGCCACACAGGATATAATCGACATTTTATTTTACTACAAATTTGAAAAATACACAAAAGGGTTAGGAGGATTTCTACTGGGTAAATTACGTCAATGGTGGCACAAAATTTTCCCTAGTCAAAACCCCGGATAAATAAGCTAGGATAAAGCTAAGGAAACAATATTGGTAAAGACCGTGAGTAAGTTTATTCGCTACAGTACAATTATCACCCTGCTGGGCATTTTAGCAGCCTGTAGTGGCAATCCTGACCTAGAAAATCGTCTGGCTGCTGATCCTAATCTACAAACAAATCCCATACCGGAAAACTCTCCTAATAACAAGCAATTACCCGCAAATTTTCCCGCAGAAATTCCTCGATATAGTCAATCAGAATTATTATCCGTGCAGACAAATCCTGATAATACTGGTGGACAAACCCGTTGGCAATCCAACGATCCCAGCAATGCGATCGAGGCTTTTTATCAACAGGAATTAGTTAATAATAATTGGGAAATTATCACTCCCTTTTCTGGGGAAGGAGTCAATAGTACCCTAACGGCCCGTCGAGATAATTTAGAATTAACTATCACCATAACTGCCACTTCTCCCAATACCGAATATAGCCTCGATTATCGTCCAATAGGAACCCCAATTGTGTCCCCTAGTCCCTCCCCTAGTCCCTCCCCTATTTCTTCCCCCTTACCCAATCTTAATCCCACCAGTTTTAACGATCTCGAATCCTTACCTAATCCCTTAAAGAGCCACATTCAAGACTTAGCTAGATTAGGAGTATTAACAGGCAATAACAATCAGTTTAACCCTAATGATACAATAACGCGCCGAGAATTTGCCCGCTGGTTGTTACAGGCTAATAATGCCATTTATGCTAATGTAGCGGGTAAACAAATCCGTTTAGCTACTCCCAATAGTTCCCCCGCTTTTAGTGATGTGAAAAATAACGATTCCGATTATATTTATATTCAAGGATTAGCGGAAGCGGGGTTAATTCCCTCTCCTTTAACGGGAGATAGTAGCACCCTTTTATTCCGTCCCAATGCTCCTTTAACCCGGGAAGATTTAATCGCGTGGAAAGTGCCATTAGATATCAGAAAAGCTTTACCGAGCGCCAATCTTGATACGATTAAAAATACTTGGGGTTTTCAGGATACTAATAAAATTAACCCGCAGCTGGTGCGCGCTCTTTATGCCGATTTTCAAAATGCTGAACAAGCTAATATTCGGCGAGTTTTTGGTTTTACTACCCTATTTCAGCCAAAAAGACCAGTAACTCGCGCTGAAGCTGCCGCTGCTTTATGGTATTTTGGTTTTCAGGGTGATGGTGTTTCCGCTGCCGACGCTGTGCAGGGTCAAGATACACAACAGAGTGGGGTTAATTAGGGTTTGCTGAATAAATCTAAAAACCTTATCCAACAAGGTTTTCCCTGAAAATTAGGTAATTGACCACCTGAAAATGGGTAAAACCCCACACCCCACACCCCAACCCCCAACCCCCAACCCCCAACCCCCACCGAAAAACTTTTTCAGCAGACCCTAATTAGGGTTTGTCCATAAAAATTAAGGGTGTGTTAGGAAAATATAAGCACTCTTTTTGACATTTCTTCATATCTATTCAGAAAAATTAACAAAGAATTCTTGACCCTGCAGCTGGGGTAATATTTTATCCTAAAGATATAACTCTGCTGCAGGGGATTTTGTTGCTGACTTTCGCTGCTATTAAAATTATGACCCATCAAACTCTCAAACTCGCCGGGATGAGTTGCGCTGGTTGTGCTGATTCGATCGAACGGATAATTAAATCTATCCCCGGAGTGATTCGATGTCAAGTTAATTTTGGCATGGAACAGGTGGATGTGGACTATGATCCCAAGCGTACCGATCTTAACACTATTCAAGCAAAAGTTAGGGATGCTGGTTTCCAAGCTACACCGATAACGGAAATTAATCTCGAATCCAGGCCAGAAAAAGAACTTCTCACCCAACTATCGATCGCTATTGTTATTAGTATTATACTTTTTATCGGTTCTTTGCCGATGATGACGGGTTTATCTCTATCTTTTATTCCCCACTGGTTACACGCTCCCTTATTACAATTAATTCTCGCTACTCCCGTCCAATTTTGGTGCGGTCAAAGTTTTTATAAAAATGCTTGGAAAGCCTTTAAAAATCGCACTGCCACCATGGACACTTTAGTAGTTTTGGGAACCAGTGCCGCCTATTTTTATTCCTTGTTTTCAACCTTCGGGAGCGATTTTATCGAAAAACAGGGGTTTGATTCCCATGTCTATTACGAAGCATCAGCTATCGTCATTACTCTGATTTTACTCGGTCGTTTCCTCGAAAAACGTGCCAGAAAAGAAACGGCCGCCGCTATTAAACAATTAATGGGATTACAGGCAAAAACTGCTAGGGTGATTAGGGAAGAACAGACGCTAGATCTACCGATCGAAGAGGTAAAAGTAGGAGATATAATTTTAGTGCGTCCGGGGGAAAAAATTCCCGTCGATGGCATAATTATCCAAGGCAGTTCTAGCATTGATGAATCGATGGTGACGGGGGAAAGTTTACCCGTGCGAAAAACCGTCAATCAACAGGTAATCGGAGCGACAATTAATAAAACCGGTAGCCTACAAATGCAAGCGTTACGAGTGGGAAAAGATACGGTTTTAGCTCAGATTGTCCGATTAGTGCAAACCGCGCAAGCATCAAAAGCACCTATACAAAGATTAGCCGATCGAGTGACCGCTTATTTTGTGCCGGTGGTGATGATTATTGCGGTAATAACTTTCTTGTTTTGGATTCTCCGCACGGGTAATCTCACCCTCGCTTTGATTACAATGGTGGAAGTCTTAATTATCGCTTGTCCCTGCGCCCTAGGATTAGCTACACCCACCTCGATTATGGTGGGAACAGGACAGGGAGCAAAACAGGGAATTTTAATTAAAAATGCCGAAAGTTTAGAATTAGCCCATGGCATTACTACTATTGTTCTAGATAAAACCGGAACTCTCACCCAGGGTAAACCAACGGTGACGGACTTCTTGACTCGCGAAGGGGTGGGGGATGGACGGGAATTATCGCTGCTGCAGTTAGTCGTGTCGGTGGAGAATCATTCTGAACACCCGCTAGGAGAAGCAATAGTTAAATATGGGCGGTTAAACGCCATTAAAACCCTAGAAGTAACCGAATTTGACTCAATAACTGGGTCAGGGGTGCAGGGAAAAGTCGGGTCGGATTTAGTGCAAATCGCTACACAACAATGGATAGAAAGTCAAGGGATTGAAACAAAAGTTCTTAAAAAAGTCGCCCACGATTGGGAATGGCAGAAAAAAACCGTGGTTTGGATAGCGGTTAACGGGCATTTAGAGGGGTTGCTCGCCATTTCCGACGTTTTAAAACCTTTTTCTTCTTCAGTGGTCGCCAAGCTCAAAAAAATGGGCTTAGAGGTGATGATGATGACGGGGGACAACCTCGAAACCGCAGAAGCGATCGCCAGCGAGTTGGGTATCCGGCGCTTTTTTGCCGCACTCCGTCCCCAACAAAAAGCCGAAAAAATCGAATATTTGCAGAAAAAAGGGAAAATTGTCGCCATGGTTGGAGATGGCATCAATGATGCGATCGCATTGGCGCAAGCGGACTTAGGTATTGCCATTGGCACGGGGACCGATGTAGCGATCGCAGCAAGCGATATAACCTTAATTTCAGGAGATTTACAGGGAATTGTGACTGCTATTGAGTTAAGTCGGGCAACAATGCGAAATATCAAAGAAAATCTCTTTTTTGCTTTTATTTATAACCTGATTGCCATTCCCATCGCTGCCGGAGTCCTCTATCCTTTTCTGCTCAATCCGATTATTGCCGGTGCTGCCATGGCTTTAAGTTCCCTTTCCGTGGTGATGAATGCTTTACGATTGCGTCGAGTTCATCCCAGGGTGGGGGGATAACTTTCGTTAACAATTCTTTAGGAAAAACTAGAAAAATTAGCTGTACGGGGGATGATACCGTAGAAAAGGCAATAGAATAATCATCGTGATATGACTGACTCCCCTGAAATACCTTATTTATTACGCGCTGCCAAAGGAGAAATCTTACCCCGTCCTCCCGTGTGGATGATGAGACAAGCAGGACGTTATATGCAGATTTATCGAGAATTGCGGGATAAATACCCCAGTTTTCGGGAAAGATCGGAAAATGCAGCTCTAGCGATCGAAATCTCCCTGCAACCCTGGCGCGCTTTTCAACCGGATGGGGTGATCATGTTCTCCGATATTCTCACTCCCCTAGCGGGAATCGGTATTCCCTTTGATATTATCGAAAGTAAGGGGCCGATCATCGATTCTCCCATTCGTACTCAAGCGCAGGTGGACCAACTTAATCCCCTCGATCCCGATCAGTCTTTACCTTTTATCAAAACGATTTTAAAAACCCTACGTCAAGAGGTGGGAAACAAATCCACTGTCCTCGGTTTTGTCGGAGCGCCTTGGACTTTAGCAGCCTATGCAGTGGAAGGGAAAGGTTCTAAAAGTTATTCTGTGATTAAAGGGATGGCTTTTTCGGAACCTTCGGTACTACACCAATTTTTAGATAAATTAGCGGATATGATCGCCACTTATGTCCGTTATCAAATTGATTGTGGGGCGCAAGTGGTACAAATGTTCGATTCTTGGGCGGGTCAATTAACTCCCCAAGATTACGATGTTTTTGCCTTACCCTATCAACAAAAAGTAGTTCGTTTGGTGAAAGAAACCCATCCCGATACACCGTTAATTCTCTACATTAGTGGCAGCGCCGGCGTTTTGGAAAGAATGGCTAAATCGGGGGTTGATATTATTAGCGTCGATTGGACCGTGGATCTGGCTGAAGCGAGACAGCGTTTAGGTAAATCGATGATGGTTCAAGGTAATATCGATCCGGGGGTTTTATTCGGTTCCCAGTCTTTTATTCGCGAGCGGATTATTGATACTATTCGTAAAGCAGGTAATCAAGGTCATATTCTTAATTTAGGTCATGGTGTTTTGGTGGGAACTCCTGAAGATAACGTGCGTTTCTTCTTTGAAACCGCTAAAGGATTTAGTTATCAATAAAGTTACTCAGGGAACAGGGAATGGGGAAATTGGGAAATTGGGAAATGGGGGAATGGGAAAATGGGGAAATGGGGAAATGGGGGAATTCAACTAAAACCCTAAAACCCTAAAACCCTAAGTACCTAAGCAAAATTAATTACACATATCTAACCCCCTCCTTGCCTCTTGTCTCTTGCCTTTTGCCTTTCTTCACTAAGAAATTTATTTTGCACGACTACTTAAAACCCCAAAACCCTAAAACCCTAAAACCCCAACACACAACACCCTTTTTGACTTTTTACTTTCAAACTGTCCCCTAAATTCTGCCGTATCAATTAAAGTAATGAAAAAGATATTTCTAACGGGTGTGAGTGGCTGTATTGGGCATTATATCGCCGAGATTTTACTGGAAAATCCCGACTATGAATTATATTTTTTATTGCGTAATCCAGAGAAGTTAAAATTTACTTACCAAGGGCGATCAAATGTTCATATACTTTTAGGCGATATGCAAAATATTGGGGTATATGCTGATCTTTTAAAAACAATGAATAGGGCGATTTTAATCGCTACCAGTTGGGGAGGAGAGGAGGAAAGTTATCAGATTAATGTGGTAAAAACCCTGGAATTAATTAGTTATTTAGATGCTCAAATCTGCGATAAAGTCCTCTACTTTTCTACTGCCAGCATTCTCAATCAAAATAATCAACCTTTGCCCGAAGCTGGGGAAATAGGAACTAATTATATCCGCACTAAATATATTTGTTATAGTAAATTTGCTGACCTAGAAATTGCCGATAAAATTATCACTTTATACCCCACTTTTGTCTTAGGTGGTGACGAAAATAAACCCTATTCTCATATCTATGGCGGTTTACCGGATGTGTTGAAATATATCGGTTTAGTGCGTTGGTTTCAAGCTGATGGCAGTTTTCATTTTATCCATGCCAAAGATATAGCTCAAGTGGTGAATTATTTAATCGAAAATCCCGCACCAGAAAGCAAAATTGTCCTAGGCAATCAACGCACAACAGCTAACCAAGCAGTGGAGGAAATCTGTACTTATTTAAACAAAAAAATCTATTTTCGCATTCCTTTATCCTTAACCATTGCTAACTTTTTTATCAAAGTTTTTAACTTGCAGATGGAACCATGGGATCGTTTTGCGATGAATTATCGTCACTTCACCCACTTTAAAACCTATACTCCTGCTGATTTTGGTTTAAAAAACTATTGTTCCACCCTTGATGATGTTTTAGCCTTGCGAGGAATTCCCCGAAAAAAACCCTAAGTAGTTGGACAAAATTAAATTTACAGTCTGGAAAGAGAGAACCCGGAACAGGGAACGGAAAAATATGTATAATTAATTCTGTCTGGATATTTACAGCGCTTTCCCTAAAGATGAAGTCTAACCTAATTCGGCGACGGACTCCCCAAAACGAAAACTTCCTACCTCACCATTAAGATAACTGCTATATCGGTGATTCTTAAATTAGTACAAATATATGAACAACTGCGTGTAAGCATCCCACCGAAAAACTAATGCGCGGGGGGTTCGGGGGAGGCGCTTCGTCCCCCGACGGGAAGGCCCAATTCTAGAGATACACCCCCATTCCCTAAGGCCAAATAGATTAATCTTGAAATTGTCTAGCATGAAATTGAGCGTAACGACCATTAAGATTTAATAACTCCTCGTGATTACCCACCTCGATAATTTCACCCTTTTCTAAGACTAAAATACGGTTAGCTTTTCTGACAGTTGCTAATCGGTGAGCAATAACAAATACCGTGCGCTCCGTCATAATTCTTTCTAAAGCTTCCTGCACTAAAGCTTCCGATTCCGAATCGAGCGCGGAAGTCGCTTCATCTAAGATTAAAATTCTCGGATTAGATAAAACTGCTCGCGCGATGGCGATTCTTTGTCTTTGTCCACCCGATAAATTAACACCCCTTTCTCCCACATAGGTATAGTAACCCTGGGAAAGTTCACCGATAAATTGATGAGCGTTGGCAATTTTTGCCGCTTTTTCCACCTCTTGCAGATTAAAATCTCCCTGGCCAAAAGCGATATTTTGGGCTATAGTGCCAGAAAAGAGAATATTTTCCTGTAAAACTACGCCAATTTGTCGCCGGAGACTTTTTAAAGTCACATCACGAATATCCACCCCATCGATTAAAATATTGCCGGAAGTGGGGTCATAAAAACGCAATAAAAGATTAACTAAAGTGGTTTTTCCCGCTCCCGATGCTCCCACTAAAGCAATCATTTCCCCAGCGTGTGCAGTAAAATTAATATTTTTTAAAACCTGTCTGTCCTCATTGTAAGAAAAATTTACTTGACAATATTCAACTTCTTTGCTGTGGGGTTGCAGATTGATCGCATTCGGTTTTTCGGTAATTGTTGGCAAAATAGCTAACAATTCAAAAATCCGATCCATGGAGGCTTGACCCTGTTTAAATTGATTATAATTACTGGTAATATGGGCGATGGGATCGATTAACATTGCCACTGCTGCCACATAACTAACAAAGTCAATTCCAGTTAAATTCTTTTGGGAAATTTGCCAACCAGCGAGAAAGAATAAAAAGATGACACCGAGAGCTTGTAAGAATCCCACCACGACGTATTGTAAAGCTTTGGTGGATTCTGATAGGTATTGCGCGCGGCGATTTTCCTCCGCTTCTTGGGCAAAAAGCTCGGTTTGATAATCTTCAGCAGCGAAAGCTTGCACCACACGAATACCGCTAAAAACTTCGGTTAATAACGCAGAAATATTAGATATTTTCGCTTGGGCGCGACGAGCGTATTGTAATAATTTTTCGCCAAAAAATCCCACCAAAACCCCTAACAAAGGAGCGATAATAATGACAGCGATCGTCAATTGCCAGTTAACAATAAACATATAGGCAAAGACGACAATTAACTGCAAAGCTGAGGGAATAAAATCATGGAAAAATTTGTTAATTACTTCCCCAATGCGATCAATATCTTCCGTTAAACGATAGGATAAATCACCAGTTTTTGCCGTTTCAAAGTAATTTAAGCCGAGGGTTTGCAGGTGTGCATAAACTTTTTTTCTCAATTCTAGGGCAATTTTTAAAGAAGCTTTTGCCATCAGGGAATCTTGCCCATACTGAGACATTCCCCGCAGTAAAAAAACCACTGCCCCCACCCCCGAAAGTGTCGCCAATGCTTGCACATTTCCCTCACCGATATATCTGGCCATTTGTCCGGCTAACCAAGCTAAAATCGGCCAAAATACCGTAAATCCGATCGTACAGATAAACGCCAAAATAATTGTTTGGGTTTGGGGACGGAGATAGGGAATGAGGTTCCAATAACTAGAGCGAGATTTCAAAATAATTTAGTGCCTTTAAATATAAGTAGTCGTGCAAAATTAATTTGCTAGTCGAGATAGGAGACAGTTATCAGTTATCAGTTATCAGTTATCAGTTATCAGATTTGAGTTTTAAGTGAGCAGTATTAAATAGAAGTTTCCTACTGTCTTTTCACTGTTTACTGTTTACTGTTTACTGATCACTGTTTAGACACTCTTGCACTTTGACCAGAGGTTTACTAAGAGGTATAATTAACTTGGCTTAGATACTGAAGAAAAGGAGATTAACTAACAAATTTGCTTAAGGGGTTAATCGGGGGGTAGAGACGTTTGTAGTCCACGTCCCTACGATATTTTCCAACAATACAAAGTTATTATGCGATTAAACCGCCACAGCTTGATGAATGTAGCCTAATTCCGTCAATTTGTTCCAGACTTTGGCGACACTTTCCTCTAAAGTCTCTAAATCGGTGCGGCATTCCACTTCTGGGTTAAAAGGTGGTTCATAGGGATCATCAATTCCCGTAAAAGACTTGATTTCGCCAGCACGCGCTCTTTTATATAATCCTTTCACATCGCGCGCCTCACAGACGTTTAAGGGAGCATTCACGAAAACTTCGACAAAACTGCCGATTTTTCCCCGTACTTCCTCGCGAATCTCACGATAGGGAGAAATAGCCGAAACTAGGACAATCACACCGTGACGGGTGAGCAAATTAGACACAAAACCAATGCGACGGATATTTTCATCGCGATCCTCTTTACTAAATCCTAAACCCTTGGTAAGATTCGTCCGTACTATATCGCCATCGAGAACTTCAATGGAATAACCTTCAGCGATTAATTTTGCCTGTAATGCCTCGGTAATCGTGCTTTTCCCCGCACCACTCAATCCCGTTAACCAAACCGTCACGCCGCCTTGTTTCATAGCAATCATTAATAATACTTAAATCCTGTTTAGCGTACCATATCTCAGTGATCAGTGATCAGTTACCAGTTATCAGATGGGAGTTTTCAGTTCACTGATTACTGATTACTGCTTACTGATAACTGAACAACCCCCCAACCTGATTGAAACAAACAACCTGTCGCCACGATCACTGATAATGTATGTTGAGTTGCTGTCTTGAATAAGGTAATGTTTAAGAAATTCCCCCCTCACACCCCGCTCATTCTTGGACTAGGTTCTGGGGTTGCGCTTTTTACTCTCACCAGTCTCTTTCTGTTTCACCCGAAAATTCTTGCTTGGCTCGATCGCAATAGTGCTTCGGTTCCTAGCCAAGATCCTAACCAACCCTCTGCCGTGGTTGATAGCGCTTCCTTACCACAAACCGATAGAGATGTCAAGTTAAAAGATGTGGCCGACGCCAACGCGCCCTCTTTAGATCGTAGTCGCGCCCGCTATCTCCTGGCCATGGATTTATTGAGAAAATATGAAGGGGGTCCGGCTTTAAAACAATTAGAAGGCTTAGAAAAACAATATCCTGTCCTCGCTCCCCAGATTCTCCTCAAACAGGGACGCGCCCACGAATTAAGCAACGATAGTGAAAGAGCGCAAGAAATTTGGCAAAAATTACTGGAAACCTATCCCCAATCGCCCGTAGTGGCGGAAGCTTACTATGCTTTGGGCAAATACGACCCCAGTTATCGTGAGAAATTGCTCAAGGAATACCCCCGACACCCCCTCACTTTGGCTTTAATTCGCCAACGTCTTCAAGAAAATCCCGATCAATTTCCCTTATGGTTGCAGTTAGCCAAGGCTAATCCTTTTGATCCTACCCTCAATCAGGCCCGCGATCGTTTGGTGAAAGACTACGCCAATCAGTTAACTCCGGCGGATTGGGCAATTATTGGGGCCGGTTATTGGCAGTCGGGATTGTACGAAAAGGCCTATAAAGCCTACGCTAAAGCCAGTCCTAGCCCCGAACAAGCCTATCGTTACGCCCGCGGGCTACAAATTGCCAAAAAACTGCCAGAAGCTCGCACCGCTTACCAAAAATTAATTAAAACCTATCCCCAAGCCTCAGAAACTGGTTTAGGATTACTGCGACTCGCCCAAATTTCTCCTAACCGCGATGCTATAGCATATCTCGATCGCATTGTCAAGCAATTTCCCGATCGCGCCCCGGAAGCTTTGGAAGCGAAAGCCAAATTACTGGAATCAACTAATGCCCAGGCCGCTAGTCAAACATGGCAGACTCTATTAAATAAATACCCAAAATCCGACGAAGCCGCCGATTATCGCTGGTTAATAGCCCAAAGAGCCGCTAAATCTGGTGATTACGCCAAGGCGTGGCAGTGGGCGCAGCCAATTGCGGTTAATAATCCCGATAGTCAAATTGCCCCGAAAGCGGCCTTTTGGGTGGGAAAATGGGCGCAAAAACTCGGCAAAAACCAAGAAGCAAAACAAGCTTTTACCTACACTATTTCTCGTCATCCCCATTCCTATTATGCTTGGCGCTCGGCGGTTTTATTAGGTTGGGACGTGGGGGATTTTACCACTGTCCGCTCCTATAACCCTACCACCGTCAAACCCGCCACTCGTAACGCTCCCCCCGCTGGTTCGGAAGCTTTCAAGGAATTATATCGAATTGGTGAAGATACGGACGCTTGGAATCTCTTCCAAGCAGAAATTGTCGATCCTTGGAATTTAACTGTTGACGAACAATTTAACCTCGGTGTCTATAAACTCTCTCGCAATCAAAATTTAGAAGGAATTAACCTGATTTGGCGCTTGCGAGAAAGAGATACCCCGGAGGAAAAGAAAGCCTGGAAACTGCTGCGACAAAATGATAAATACTGGCACGCTTTATTCCCTTTCCCCTACTACGATACCATCCTGCAATGGTCAAAAGATAGACAATTAAATCCCCTGCTAGTGACAGCTTTAATCCGGCAAGAATCCCGCTTTGAAAAAGAAATTCGTTCTCCTGTGGGGGCAGTGGGATTAATGCAAATTATGCCCGATACGGGTAAATATATCGCAGGTAATACTGGCAATAAAAGTTATTCTTTAACTAATCCCGAAGATAACATTATGATGGGAACATGGTATCTGGATTATACCCACGGCAAATTCGCAGGAAATTCACTTTTTGCCGTGGCTAGTTATAACGCAGGACCCGGGGCTGTTTCCAAGTGGAAACAGCGTTTTGATTTTAGCGATCCCGATGAATTTGTCGAGAATATTCCCTTTAGAGAAACTAAGGGTTATATAGAATCGGTGTTTGGTAATTATTGGAATTATCTCCAGATTTATAACCCTGAAATTCAAGAGCAAATGAGCAGAATTGCTAACCCTTCCTAGGGAATTGATGGGGATGGGTAATTAACTCATTCCCTTACTAACTTTTTTCTTGATTATGCAATCATTTAACTGGCAAACCGTCGATCGAGATTCTCCTTTTACTCGCCTAGATTTTCGGACAAAATTAACCATGATGATCGTGGTTACTCTCATCGCTTTTACTTGGGAAAGTCCGCTCGCTGGTGGTTTACTAACTCTTATTGTCGCTTTAGCTTGTCTCTGGGCCGGAGTAAAATGGTCCTATATCCTCAACATTTTAAAATTCATGGCTCCTTTTTATCTATTCTTATTAATTACCATGGGATTTTTTAATGTGGAACAGGTAAAAGCTTTAACGGGAAAAACTGAATTAACTCCCCTATTAACTGTCGGTTCTGCCAAAATGACTGTGGAGGGAACCCTCTACGGTTTAAATGTAATCTTTAAAACTCTCACCATGGTTTTAATTATTCCCCTCGCTATTTTTACCACCGATATAAATCAGATGATGGTGAGTTTAACTAAAGCCAGAATTCCTTACAAAATAGTCTTTATTTTTTCCTCTACCCTGCGCTTATTTCCTCTCCTAGTCGAAGAATCTCGATCGATTATTTCTGCTCAAAGATTACGAGGATTAGCAATAGAAAAAATGGGTTGGCTGCAAAAAGGAAAAATTTACGCTTCTATCGCTGTACCTTTAATTTTAAACGCTATGGCTAAATCGCAAAAATTAGAGGTAGTTCTACAAGCTAAAGCTTTCTCTGGTGATCCTGATCGCACATTTTTACAGGAATCAATCTTAACCAATAAAGACTATTTATTAATTATTGGCTTTCTATTTTTATTGGTTTTGGCAATTATTCTCTATGTAAAATTCGGGGTGGGAAAATTTGCCTACTTGTTTGAAGATTAATCCCTATTGTATAGCTCGATCGATCTGGGTATATAAAGCTTCTAAATCCCCGGAATTGTCCAAAACAATATCAGCTAAGGCAATTTTTTCAGCTAAAGGCATTTGATTATTAATCCGAGCGATCGCTTGTTCTTTGCTTAAGTTATTTCTAGTCGTTAAGCGTTGAATTTGTTGCTCGAAACTGCAAGAAACTACCCAAATCTCCGTGACTAAATGGGTTAATTTGGCTTCCAATAATAAAGGGATAGAAAAAACAACTACAGGATTATCCAACAGGGCTAAATTCTGGTTAAAACAGTCCCTAACGTAGGGATGAATCTGACTTTCTAACCAGATTTTTTCCTCGGGATTATTAAAAATAATCTCTCCTAACTGTTGGCGATTAAGGGAATTATCCTCAGTTTTAACTTTTCTGCCATAACGCTGAAAAATTCTCTCTAAAATTGCCGAACCTTTTTCCACTGCTTCCCGGGCATAAATATCCGCATCAAGGACGGGAATTTTGTAGATATTTTCTAAATAATTAGAAACCGTGGATTTACCAGAAGCTATTCCCCCTGTCAACCCGATAATTCTTCTCGACATAGCACCCTAAATTTATAAACTCTCTATCTGTTGTAAAACTCTTGTTTGTACTTGTTGATAGGCAGTTTCCACATCTCCTAAATCGCGACGAAAACGATCCTTATCGAGAATGCGCGCTTGGGCATCCTCTTGGGTTTTATCCCAGAGACGACAGGTATCGGGGCTAATTTCATCACCTAGATAAATTTTGCCCGTTTTATCAACTCCAAATTCTAACTTGAAATCGACGAGAATAATCTGGCACTTATCGAAAAATTCTTGCAGATATTGATTAATTCGCAGGGCTAAATCTCGTAACTGATTGACTTGATCCTCCCTGGCAATATCGATCACTTTTATGCGATCGGGTGTTAACAGAGGATCCCCCAAAGCATCATCCTTGAGGTAAAATTCTACAAGAGGAAAAGGTAAAACTTTCCCCTCCTCTAATCCCGTTTGCTTGCACAAACTCCCGGCGGCGATATTTCTGACTACTACTTCCAAGGGAATGATTTTAATCGCCTTGACGCGCATTTCCCTAGAACTAGGGCGATCGATATAATGGGTAGGTATTCCTAGGGATTCTAACCATTGAAATAGGGCAGTGGAGATAGTACAGTTAATTTCCCCTTTACCGACAATTTGCCCGCGTTTTTGGGCATTAAAAGCGGTGGCATCATCTTTGTAATAAGTGAGGAGAATATCGGGATCATCGGTTTGATAGAGAATTTTGGCCTTACCTTCATAGAGTTTTTCCATAGTTATCATCCTCGGCAATTGATAAACGAAAATCGATGGTTAATCAGATAGCGACAGCAGCAAATTTTGGCGATCAACCTAGACAAAAAATATATATCATTGGGTAGATGATCGTTGAAAAAAATAATGTATAATTGCTGCTTAAAGATAACTGTCAACATTTTGCGACCGAATCTTAACATATAACCAAAAAGTGTCACGATTTAAGTGGTCAATTTTTGGCGAATCAGCCAAGTTTCTACTTAAATCCTCAATGATAGCCAACAACTGATATTATCTCCCATTACCATTACCGAAAAATCTAAAGAAATTCCGCAAAATTACCCGCCTTCGCCCTATGAGTCAGAATCCTCCTAACGATGATAACCCGAATCTCCCCGATCGCCGCAAGGAGAATTTTCTTTATCCTCGCGCCCCCTACTATGGAGAATTTAAGCCAGAAAACTTGCTATTTAACGCTAATTTACAGGAATTTGCCCAAAAGATCAGTTTTATTTGTAATCTGGAAACGGGGGGCAAAATCAGTTCTCTAGAAGCCTACGAAAAAATTAAAGCCCTCTGGAAAGACTTAAAACAGAGCAAAAAAGGCCTAGGCATTGGGGAAAATCCCTTTCAAAAAGATGATGATGCCTAAAGGATAATCAGGAAAAATCTCCTCGCTTTATCAAAAATGCTGGGACAGAAATATTTTCTGCCCCATACAATTAGATAAGCAAACGCTTAAAAATTACCGTGATTTTGGATGGCATTTTCTAATTTTGCCACCACTTCCTCGACGCTAATTACTCCTAAATCGCCCGTGGCACGGGTGCGAATACTTAAACTATTAGTTTCCATTTCTTTGGCCCCCACCACTGCCATCACGGGGATTTTTTCGGTTTCAGCATTGCGAATCATTTTACCCAAACGTTCGCCACTGGTATCGGTTTCGGCGCGAATTCCTAACAACTGCATTTTCGCTGTCACCTCTTTAGCGTAATCCAATTGACTATCACTAACCGGTAATAATCGTATCTGGACAGGGGCTAACCAAAGAGGAAAATCTCCCGCGTATTCTTCGATTAAAATACCGATTAAACGTTCCAAAGAACCAAAAGGGGCGCGATGAATCATCACCGGACGTTTACGATTACCATCTTCGGCAACGTATTCTAGTTCAAAACGTTCGGGTAAATTATAATCTACCTGTACTGTTCCTAACTGCCATTCTCTTTCGAGGGCATCTTGGAAAATAAAGTCTAATTTTGGACCATAAAAAGCCGCTTCTCCGGGGGCTTCAAAATAATCCATCCCCAAAGTTTGCACCGCTTTTCTAATCGCTGATTCTGCCTTTTCCCAAGCTTCATCGGAACCGATATACTTATCCGATTCGGGGTCACGAAAACTCAATCGCGCCTTAAAATTCTTTAATTGTAAACTCTTAAACACCGTCAAAATTAAATCAACAACGCTTAAAAATTCCTTGTCTAATTGTTCGGGAGTGACAAACAAATGGGAATCATCCACGGTAAAACCGCGAACTCTAGTCAATCCTCCCAATTCTCCCGATTGTTCGTAACGATAAACTGTACCGAATTCTGCCAAACGCATCGGCAATTCCCGATAGGATCTCAAATCACTTTTATAGATTTGAATATGAAAAGGACAGTTCATCGGTTTGAGCACAAATCCTATTTCCTTACTAGCAGATTCCTCATCGTCTGCCATCATGGGAAACATATCTTCTTTGTACTTTTGCCAGTGACCGGAAATTTTAAACAAATCGACGCGAGCAATATGGGGAGTAACTACGGGTAAATAACCGCGTTTTAACTGTTCTTTTTTGAGAAAATCTTCTAACAAAGAACGAATTAAAGTTCCTTTGGGGGTCCATAAAGGCAACCCCGGCCCGACAGAATCAGAGAAAATAAATAAACCTAATTCTTTGCCTAATTTCCGATGGTCGCGTTTGAGGGCTTCTTGTTTGCGGCGCTTGTATTCGGCTAATTGTTGGGGATTTTCCCATGCTGTGCCGTAAATGCGCTGTAATTGGGCTTTATTCTCATCCCCACGCCAATAAGCACCCGCTACCGTCTCTAATTCGATCGCTTTTGGGTCTAGTTCGCTTGTATTATCTAGGTGCGGACCGGCGCACAAATCCCACCAAGCGTCACCAAGATGATAGAGGGTGATGGGTTCTTGAATTCCCGCCAGAATTTCCAGCTTATAGGCTTCATTAATCGCTTTAATGCGCTTTTCCGCCTCTTCCCGAGAAACTTCCTCGCGCATCACCGGCAGTTTTTTATTGATAATTTTGACCATCTCTTTTTTGATGTCCTTGAGATCCTTATCGGTAAAAGGTTCCGGCACATCAAAATCGTAGTAAAATCCAGTTTCAGTCCAAGGCCCGATAGTAACTTGGGCTTTCGGGAATAATTTCTGCACCGCCATGGCCATAACATGGGAGGTGGTGTGACGAATTCGCTTGAGGTGGTCGGATTCGCTGGTTTTCGGTAGTTTAATCGGGGCTTGGTTATCCATATCTCTTGAATTTACACCTTCTCTATTCTCTATTTTAATAGTAAAAGGAGTCTTTAGTCAGGAAAAAAATCAAGATAGATATCAATGCCATTTCCCCTCATCTCTAACCTCTAAACCCTCATCTCTATTTCCTGATGAAAAAACTAATTTTATCCTGTTTATTTTTGGGATTGGTTGCTTGTAATGCCGCGGTTAATACCACCGATAACCAAAAACCAAAGGTAATCTCCACTAGCACAATTATCGCCGATTTAACCGCACGAGTGGGCGGTGAAGAAATTGACCATCAAGACATTTTAAAACCGGGGGATGATCCTCACGTTTATGAACCGGTTCCCGCCGATAGTGTGGCTTTAGAAAAAGCCGATTTAATTCTCTATAACGGTTATAACCTCGAACCGGGGTTAATTAAAATGATCAATTCTACGGGAATTCAAGCGAAAAAAGTGGCCGTGGGAGAAGCAATTAAGCCTTTACAACTGGAAAAAGAGGGGCAGAAAGTACCCGATCCCCACGTTTGGGGTTCGGCCAAAAACGGTATAATCATGGTGGAGAAAATCCGAGATCAATTGATTGAATTAAGTCCCGAAGATAAAGAGATTTTTACTGAAAATGCAGAGCAATTAATCAGGGAATTAGAAAATCTTGATCGCTGGATTACTGCGGCTATTGAAACTATCCCCCCTTCCCAAAGGCAATTAGTCACCACTCATGACGCTTTTCAGTATTATGCTCATGCCTACGGGTTAAAAGTAGCGGGAACTTTAATTGGCATTAGTACCGAAGAACAACCTAGCGCCCAAACGGTGAAAAATTTAGCCGATGCTATTAAAAATCTCCAGGTTCCTGCTATCTTTGCCGAGACGACTATTAATCCCACTTTAATTACCACTGTAGCCGAAGAAGCGGGGGTAAAATTAGCACCACAACAATTATATTCTGATTCGATCGGTGCGGTGGGTACTGGGGGGGATAGTTATGTAAAAATGCTCAGGGAAAATACTCTCTCGATCGTGGAATCTTTAGGGGGAAAAGTACCCCAAGAAGGTCAATAAATAATTGGTTAAATTGGGTGCGTTACCCTAGGCTAACACACCCGCAAAAGATGGTTATCTATTTCCCAAATCCTTTACCGCGATTGACAGCAGGTAAAATGAGACAATTGTTAATCTGTTCTTTTATGGTTTCATGATCGAGATTTTGACCGATAAGAACTAGCTGATTTTTGGCAGTACCTTTCCATTCGTCATCTTCGAGAGTAAAACGTTTACCACTGAGGTGGAAAATATGACGTTTAGGACTTTCATCAAACCAGAGAATACCCTTAGCGCGGAAAACGCTTTCTGGTAACTGATTATCGAGGAAATATTGGAACTTCCGAATCGAAAAAGGTTGGTCACTAGCAAAGGAAATAGAAGTAAATCCATCCACCTCTAAATGATTGGAATGGTCGTGATGATCGTGATCATGATCGTGGTCGTGATCATGGTCGCAGTGGTCGTGATCGTGGTCGTGGTGATCATGGTCGTGGTGTTCTTCTTCTGTGTCGAAATATTTATCCGATTCAAATAGTCCGACGCTGAGAATTAAGGGTAAAGGAACCTGACTTTTGCTAGTACGAAGAATTCTCGCTCCTTGCTTCATGTCCCGGATTCTTATTTCTAAAGAATCCACATCTGCTTCATCCACTAGATCGGTTTTATTGAGAACAATAATATCACCATAGGTGATTTGACTTAAGGCCGCTTGCGAGTTGAATAAATCGAGACTAAAATTGGCACAATCCACCATAGTGACAATGGAATCTAAACGGGTCATTTCCCGTAATTCTGTACCTAAAAAGGTTAAAGCTACCGGTAAAGGATCGGCTAATCCCGTGGTTTCTACGACTAAATAATCGATTTTTTCGGGACGTTCGAGAACTTTATAAACTGCTTGAATCAAATCCTCGTTAATCGTGCAGCAAATACAGCCATTATTTAATTCTACCATGCTGTCATCACTGCTGATAATCAGTTCGTTATCGATACCGATTTCACCGAATTCATTGACAAGAACAGCAGTTTTTAATCCCTGTTGATTACTGAGAATATGATTGAGGAGAGTAGTCTTACCACTACCAAGAAACCCAGTAATAATTGTTACTGGAAGACCTTGTTTTGGCACTGACATCGTGTTAATAGCTTGTGATTCGACGGTTTGCATAATGATTTGGGGGTGAGTATTCTGTCACTAAAAAGCGATTTTTCGGGATGAGATAGCTAGTTTTTCTCGATCAAACAGTCTCCACTCGATCGCCGACTATTTTTATTGTAGATATTTTTGGACCACATCCCATCCTGTTAGGGTAACAAAAAGAAAACCCAGAAACAATAAAAGATTAGTGCCGATGTGGAGAGACCGCGCTAGAGGTGGACGAGTTGTAATGTTCAGGCCGCTAATTGCCGAAACAAAAACCAGAAAAACCACCGATAAACCCGCTATCAGGTGGGAAGAGTGGCCTAAACTGCCATAATGACCGATTGTTCCCACTAATCCGATTCCCAGCAGAATTAAGACCAAAGCAACCATGATCAGGCCGCTGACCAGATGAAAGGATCTTAACCATTTCGGTCGAGATTGGCCCGCGAGTCGTCGATAACCCATGTTTACCCCCGAAACCGCTAATAAAAAATAGGCAAAGAGAGCAAATCCCATCGACCAAGCGGCAATTTTCCATAACCAGAGAAAGGAAGGGAGATTCATAGGGGTGGGATTATTATTAGCAAGGAAAGGGACGACCGATCGTGTTAATTTAAGTTTACCGGACAAAAATCAGCAAGTTAGGGCTAATATGTCTCATCTCACCATCGACACGGAAAATAATCAGCGTCAACCCTTTGAGTTACCGGGGGCTAAACCCCATTATAACCCCGATCGACCCGGACAAGTTAATCATATTTTTCTCGATTTAATTATTGATATTTCTCAGCAAAGTTTTCAGGGCAGCTGTCAGATTACCCTCACCCCCATTCGTCAGGGAATTAGCAGTTTAACTCTGGATGCGGTGGAGCTAAATATTAATTCTGTGTTCATTGAAGATATCAGTCAACCCTTTGACTATGATCGTTCTCTCCTGACTATTCATCTGCTACAACCCACTACCGATAAACCGATTATCCTCACGATTAACTATCAGGTTAAGCAACCACAACGGGGATTATATTTTATCGGACCCGACGAATATTATCCCGATAAACCGATGCAAGTTTGGACCCAGGGAGAAGATGAAGATTCTCGCTTTTGGTTTCCCTGTTTTGATTATCCCGGACAGTTAGCCACTTCCGAAATTCGGGTGAAAATTCCCCAACCCTATATCGCTATTTCTAACGGGGAATTAATCTCGGTGGAAAACGTTGGTGAAGACAGAATTTATCACTGGTCACAAAAGCAAATTCATCCTACCTATTTAATGACTCTTGCGGTGGGAGATTTTGCTGAATTACGCGACTCATGGAATGGTGTTCCTGTCACTTATTATGTGGAAAAAGGACGGGAAGAAGAGGGACAAAGAAGTATGGGTAAAACTCCCCGCATGATCGAGTTTTTTAGCCAAACGTTTGGTTATCCTTATCCCTATCCTAAATACGCACAAGTTTGCGTAGATGATTTTATTTTTGGTGGGATGGAAAATACTTCCACCACAATTTTAACCGATCGCTGTTTGATCGATCAAAGAGCAAGTATTGATCATACTTGGACAGAAAGCTTAGTTGCCCATGAATTAGCTCATCAATGGTTCGGTGATTTAGTGGTGATTAAACACTGGTCTCACGCTTGGATTAAAGAGGGAATGGCTTCCTATTCTGAGGTTTTATGGACAGAATCGGAATACGGAAAAGCTGCTGCTAGTTATTATTTATTAGGGGAAGCAAGAAGTTATTTAGAAGAAGATACTTCCCGCTATCGTCGTCCGATTGTTACTCATGTTTATCGAGAAGCGATCGAACTTTATGATCGTCATCTCTACGAAAAAGGTGCTTGTGTTTATCAGATGATTCGCTCTATTTTAGGGGAAGATTTATTCGGAAAAGCGATTCAGACTTTTGTGCGGGATAATGCTCATAAAACCGTGGAAACTGTGGACTTATTACGGGCGATCGAAAAAGCGACCGGGTACAATTTATTATTCCTCTTTGATCAGTACGTTTATCGCGGTGGTCATCCCGATTATAAGGTGGCCTACAGTTGGGACAATCAGAATAATTTAGCCCAATTAACTGTCACCCAAACCCAGGATGAAAAAGAACTATTCGACTTGAAAATTCCCGTCGCTTTTGCCTATCTCAACTCTGACGATCTTACCTACAATCTGCGGATTCACCAAAAAGAACAAAGTTTCTATTTTCCCCTAGCACAAAAGCCCGATTTTGTCAAGTTTGATCGGGGTAATAATTTCCTCAAAACCGTCACTCTTGAGTATCCTATCGGCGAATTAAAAGCGCAATTACAACAGGATCCCGATCCAATTTCCCGTATCTATGCAGCCATTGCCATTGCTAAAAAAGGCGGTTTAGAAGCGATCGAAGCTTTAGGGACATCCCTAGAAAATGAGCCTTTTTGGGGTGTGCGTGTGGAGGTGGCCAAACAGTTAGCAACTCTTGGTTTAGATCAAGCGGTTACTGCTTTAATTAAAGGTTTAAACGATGAAAAAGCACAAGTACGTCGGGCAATTGTCGAGGGATTAAGTGAAATTAAAACCTTAGATAGTTATAACGCGCTTAAATCCCTACTAGAAGCCGGAGATGCTAGTTATTATGTGGAAGCGGCCACGGCGCGAGGATTAGGCTCTATGGCCGTGGGACAATTGCAAGATCAAGAAGGGGAAATTATTGACCTACTCAATCATATTTTACAGTCAAGAAAGGGGTGGAATGAGGTAGTAAGAGCGGGCGCAATTGGCGGTTTAAGCCAGTTAAAAACCTCGCCGGCGGCTTTGGAGTCAATTTTGACCTACACGGCTTTAGGCACGCCTCAACCCCTGAGATTAGGAGCTATCCGCGCCCTGGGAGCGATTTCTTCGGGACAAACCACGGATAAATTAACCGTAATTTTGGAACGTTTAGAAACCATTGCCAAGGAAACTTTTTTCTTGACGCAGGTGGCAGTGTGTAACGCTTTAGGACAGATAGAAAATGCCAAAGCTATCGTTATTTTACAAGCTTTGAGCGATCGAACTCCCGATGGTCGCGTCCGTCGTGTAGCGGAGGAAGCAGTACAAAAAGTCCAGAAAAAATTAGGTTCCGAGAAAGCAATTCAGGAAATTCGCGAGGAATTAGAAAAAATGAAACAGGAAAATCAGGAACTTAAAAGTCGTTTGACCAAATTAGAGGCGAAAAATAGTTAGTTAAGCTGAGTTATCAGTTATCAGTTAAATAATTAGAGCGATTTTTTCTAGGGGAGCATCGCCAATAAACCTTGATAAAAAATCTGAAAACTAGGAGAACAATTATGAGCAGGAGTCATAAATTGAGAAATTTCTCTGGCTGCTTTCACTTTTTCTAAACCTCCTCGATGATACCCAGCTTTTTGAAGTATCTTTTCTAAGTTTTCCCAAGTTCCGCCTGTAATTTCATCGGGGTTTCTGTATTTTGCTTGCTGTCCCACATTAGTAGAAACTTTGGGATAGGCTGAGACTATAGCCTGAATATCACCAAAAAACCAAGCTTCTAGTTCTTCTATAGCAATTCTATTTAACACCTGAAATGTTTTTTTATCTTCGCTAATCGTTTTAGTGATAAGTCCTGTTTGTTGAGCGATATTTTCTAACTTTTCTTTGATTTTTTGACAATCTTCATTGTCTCTATCTACAAGAATAATGATTCGATAATCATCGGGTATCCAGCATTTATAACCTTTTAATCGCTCCGGTAGTTTTTTGATTAAATCGGATTTACCTCGAAAGGCATGAATTTTATAAGTGACATTCTCAAATAATATTTTAGGTAAAATTTGATTTAAACATTCTTGGGTAGAAAATTCTTCAACTAGAAATTCAAGATGCACTTTTTCCCTCCTTTGGTATTAAAGTTAAATGATAGGATTACCCACATCAAAATAGTCCTCCATCCATAATTGACCCAACAAAGCACCATTTTGAATAAATTCCTCAACTCCTTGCATTGCTGAAGTACGTTTAGCTTGAGTAAAACCATTTTCATCTCGATAAAGCACCCAAACCTCCTCTGGTTTCAAACCATCTACAAAAAAGGGAGAATGAGTTGTTACCATTAATTGTGTACTTGCGGTCGCTGCCCGACATTCTTCTGCTAATTCAGGTAATAAACGGGGATGAAGATGATTTTCTGGTTCTTCTATTCCCACTAATTGCGGAGGGCTTGGATCATATAATATAGTTAAATAAGCCAACATTTTTAAAGTGCCATCGGAGGCAAATTTGGCAAGAATTGGACTTTGAAAAGGTGCGTCTTTAATCTGGAGTAAAAGCTGTCCATTCGGCATAATAGATGCCTCTACTTTTTCTAATCTAGGAATTCGACGAGAAAGGGTTTGTAAAATAGATTCTAATCGTTGAGGATGATCTTCTTTTAAATATTGAATAACATTAGGTAAATTGTCACCAGTTGATGATAATCTTTCTTGCGCTCCTGCTTCGGGTTGATTGCGAGTATTATCTGCGGTTAAGTAGGAAAGATACCAACTTGTGATAAAACGACGCAAAGCACTAACCCGGGGATGTTTGGCCAATTGTCCCAGGGTACTAACAGCTAAAAATTCCTCGGAGTCTAATCGTTCAGAAATTCGTTCATCTTCTTCTTGGGGATTTTCTCCACTAATCACTATTCCTTCCCCTTCTTTAAAGTCTAAAAAGCGAAAAGGTTTGCCCTGCGGTCCTCGTCTCCACTGTAACCATTCTTCGGCAACATAAGGGCGATTATTAGCTTCATTAATGGCTAAATGATAGGTAATTAAAGGTGATGCCAATGTTTCTCTATATTTTAATTCGATAATGATGTAACCTTCTTGTCCTCTGGTTCTTAATTCTTTAAATCTTCCCCGTCTGTCCCAAGCTTTTCTTAAACCAACAGTAAAACATTCAGAGAGGAAAGCAAAGACATCAAATATGGTAGATTTTCCGCTCCCATTAGGACCGAGAAAAACGGTTAGAGGAGTAATTTTTTTTAATTCTAAGTCCTGTAAAGCTCGGTAATTTTGCACGCGCAGATTTTCGATTCGAGGTATAGAGTTTTTAGACATTGATTGTTGCTCTCTGCGGCTTTTAGCTCGTCTTTCCTGTGATTAGCTGTTAATTTCGCCAGTTCCCAGAAAAAACTGGTCAATTTTTAGTAATCTGGCTCTTCTGGACTGGTTATAGCAAATTAGTAGTTTAAATAAGCTTAAACCCTTAAATAGTCTGGAATCCAACAAAGCAAAAAGCTTTTTTTGTTAAAATTGCTTTTTTGAATTCTGGTGAGCCTTACTTGGCAAAGCTTGCGTGGATTATTTTTGCTAATATATCATAACTACTCTAGAAGATCCAGTAATCTCTACTTACAATACCAAATCCAATGGGTGATCAGATACACCCATTTCTCTTTCCTGAGTTTCCCCATCATCTGCTTTGTCCAGACCAGAATCGGCCTTGACTTGGCTTTAAGGTTTATTTTATAGATGCCTTTGATGTTAACAGTAGGGAACTATGGCATAATCCGGTTATACTTCATCTTTATGAAAAACTCTTTAATAAACCTAGAGTTTTTAAATTGAGTAATCGATAACTTTCTCACTTTTATTGTCAAAATCAGTGAGTAAGGTCGCTTTTCTCGGTTTTAAATGTACTGTTTGTTCTGGTTGTAACTGTAATTGCTTGTACTCCTCACGATTGAGATAAGCCACCACCATTTCCCCATCGGCTAACATTAATTCTACTTGTATTTCCCAGCCTAAATGAATAACTCTTTTTACCACTGCCCAACTATTCAACCCATCTTGTTCGGCCATAATTTCCAGGTCGTGGGGACGGATAAAAACGGTGGAATTATGACCCTGATGATGCCCATTTCCTAATCCCGCTAGATTAGGTAAGATATTCACTTCCCCAATAAATTGCATCACAAAAGGTGTGGCCGGATGATCGTAAATTTCGGCGGGAGAACCCACCTGTTCAATTTTACCATGATTCATCACGACAATCGTATCGGCTACTTCCATTGCTTCCTCTTGATCGTGGGTAACAAAAACACTGGTAACGTGAACTTCTTCGTGTAAATTTCTCAGCCATACCCTTAATTCTTTTCTAACTTTTGCATCTAAAGCTCCAAAGGGTTCATCTAATAATAATACATTCGGTTGAATGGCTAAAGCGCGGGCTAAAGCTACTCGCTGCCGTTGTCCTCCCGATAATTGGGCGGGATAGCGATCGCCTAATCCTTGTAATTGAATTAATTCTAATAATTCCTCAACTCTTTTCTTAATTAATGGCGATTTTTGCCGGCGAATTTCTAGACCAAAAGCAATATTTTGACGAACAGTTAAATGTTTAAATAGGGCATAATGTTGAAAAACAAAGCCGATATTTCTCCGTCTAGGATCCACATGGGTGGTATCTTGTCCGTTAATGATAATCGCGCCACTGTCGGGACTTTCTAATCCGGCAATTGAACGTAATAAGGTGGATTTTCCCGATCCCGATGGTCCGAGGAGGGCAACTAATTTGCCTTCAGGAATGGTTAAACTTATATTATCTAAAGCTTGAAAATTGCCGAAACGTTTAGAAACTTGGTGGATAGTAATACTCATATTTTTAGGTTAATTGTAGTTAAGTAAGTAGGTGGGTGGAATTAAATATAAGATGAACGTAGGTTGGGTTGAAGCATGAAACCCAACGCCCGCTCATATTTTTAGGTTTTTTGTAGTTAAGTAGTGTGAATTTTGTGGGCGGTTTTACGTTCGAGAATTTCTTTGATAATTAAAGTAACTCCCGCTAGTAAGGCTAGAATAGCCGCTGCACTAAAAGCGGCAGGAGTTAGATAATTTTTATAGGCCTGTTCTACGAAAATTGGCAGGGTGGCAGTTCTCCCTAAAATACTGCCAGAAACCACAGAAACCGCCCCAAATTCTCCCATCGCCCGGGCATTAGTTAACAGCACTCCGTACATCAATCCCCAACGAATATTGGGTAAAGTTATGCGCCAGAAAATCTGCCAATCACTTGCCCCTAAAGTGCGCCCCGCTTCCTCTTGTTCTAAGCCAATTTCTTCTAAGACTGGGATAACTTCTCTAGCGACAAAAGGCATAGTAACAAATATAGTTGCTAATACCATTCCGGGTAAAGCAAAAAGTATTTTTATATCGAAAAATTCTAGGAAAGAACCTAACCAACCATTGCGCCCATAGAGCAGTACAATCATTAAACCGGCTACCACGGGAGAAACGGCAAAAGGTAAGTCAATTAAACTAATTAATAAAGTTTTGCCACGAAATTGATTGCGAGCAATTACCCAGGCTGCACAAAGTCCAAAAATTGTGTTTAAAGGTACAGTAATTAGGGCAATAATTACTGTTAATCTCACAGCCTCGATAAAGTCAGAAGTTCCCGCCGCTTCTAAAAAAGCTTGGAATCCATTGCGAAAAGCATAGTAAAATACTGCCGCCGCCGGAATAAATAATAATAGTGCCAGATAAACAAGGGCGATGATAATTAGTAGGGGTTTGTAATCCCACTCTTTCGGTTTAGTTAATACTTTTGGATTCTGCATTTTTACTCTGTCTCTCATTAAATGATAATAATTGTTACTTAACTCTGTATTTTTGCCCCCATTGCTGCAGGAAATTAATTACTACTAACATGAACAAAGAAACCAGTAATAAAACCATGCCGATTACTGTTGCCCCCGTGTAATCATATTCCTCTAGTCTTTGGAAGATTAAAACTGGGGCAATTAAATCCTTAAAGGGAATATTAGAGGAGATAATAACTACGGAACCATATTCACCGATCGCTCTGGCAAAACCGAGGGCAACTCCTGTTAAAATAGCGGGTAGTATTGTGGGAAAAATAACTCGCCAAAAGATTTGCCAAGAGGAAGCACCGAGGGATAAAGCCGCTTCTTCTACCTCTTTTTCCATTTCCTGTAAAACCGGCTGTAAGGTGCGGACAATGAAGGGTAAAGCGATAAATAACATCGCCACAAAAACCCCTAAAATGGTAAAGGATATCTTAATGCCAAAGGGGGCAAAAAATTGACCGAGCCAACCGTTATCACTGTAAACTGTGGCTAGGACTAAACCGGCAACAGAAGTGGGTAAAGCAAAGGGCAAATCCACACAAGCATCGACAATTTTTTTACCCGGGAATCGATAACGCACCAATACCCAAGCGATAATAGTGCCAAAAACTCCGTCAATTAATCCGGCGATTAAGGAAGTCAAAAAAGTGACTTGGTAAGCGGATAAAGAAATCGGTAAAGTGGCAATGCGCCAAAATTCGGCAAAACCAAGAGTTAGGGATTTAGCAAATAGTGCCGCTGCCGGTAAAACCAACAAAACCACTAGATAACTAATGGTAATTACCCAAGGAATAGAAACTTTTTTGTGGGGTTGGCTCGGAGATAAAGATAATTGTGGGTTAGCCATTGTTAATTATTGCTAGAGATTACCAATTGTCCGCTTCTTCAAGAACTTGTGCTGAATCATACCAAACTTCTACATCTAAATCTGCCAGATAGGAAAGGGCATTTTCTATCCCTTGGGAGTTGCCTTGTAGTTGTAGATCGAACCAGCCATCTTGATTATTATTTGCAGCTAACAAAGCGGAAAATATATTCACTTTTAGACCAGGAAAAGACCCTAAACGTGCTATAATTGGCTCGTTAATATATTGTTTAGGAATCCGAATTTTTATTCTTCGGGACGTGGGGCGATCGAGTCCTGATTGATCGAGATGTAAGTCACTTTGGGGATGATTAATAGTTTGCCATTGAGGTTGATTATCCATGGTTTTTCTCCTTAGGATTTACCAGCTTTAGTCAGAATTTTATCGAACAAGGCTCCTTCATCAAAGAATTGCTTTTGTACCTTATCCCAACCGCCTAAATCCTGCACGGTAAAGAGATTTTTTATCTGAGGAAATTTACTCTCAAACTCTTTAAATACCGTCGGTTCAACGGGACGAAACCCCACCTGAGCAAATTCTCTTTGGGCTGCGGGAGTAAATAAAAACTGCACAAAAGCCTCGGCCACTTTTCTCGTACCTTTTTTATCCACATTGGCATCAACAACCGCCACGGGATTATCAATAGAAATATTGTAATCGGTGGGAACAGTGTAGGACAACTTCTCGCCTTTTTGGTTAGCGAGAATCATCTCATTTTCGTAATTAATCAGCACATTTCCCTGGCCTTGTTTAAAAAATACATCACTAGATTCGCGAGCATCTCTAGGTAAAACTGGCGCATTTTTAAACACTTTTTCGACAAAAGTTTGCGCCGCTTGTTCACTGCCTCCCGCTTGCGTCACCGAACCCCAAAGAGCGAGAAAATTCCAGCGCGCTCCGCCAGAAGTTTTGGGATTAGCGGTAATAACTTTAATATTATCCTTGGCTAAATCTGACCATTTATTAATTTTAATATTGGCATCACGAGGAACAAAAGCCACCACAGACTTATGAACAATAGAGTCATTCGGAGCTTCTTTTTCCCAACCGGGTTGAATTAATCCCGCTTGCTCAATTTTCTTGGTATCCAAAGCTAAAGCCAACGCTACCACATCCGCTTCTAAACCATCGATAACGGCGCGAGTTTGGGAACCGGAGCCACCATAACTCTGTTCAAAAGTTACCTTTTGCCCCGTTTTTTGTTGCCATTCCTCGACAAATTTGGGAATGATTTTTTCGTAGGCACTTTGGGTGACAGCATAGGAAACAAGTGTCACAGTCACGGGTTTTTGGCTGTCATTGCCGCTATTGGTGGGGGATGGGGTGCAAGATACCAGCGTTCCCCCCGTCAGGAAAGTTGCCACGAGTAGGGATAAACAAGACTGGGATGACTGCATCGGGGGCGCTCCTAAGATTTACTCTGAGGTTGTATCTGTTTTCAGGTCTGGTTTAATCCTACAGCACAGGAAACAAAATTTCAATACATTTATAAAACAAATTGGGAATAAGGTGATAACAAGGGAAACTGTGAGAAGATGGAATCAGTGCTACATCTAGGTTTGAGACTATGGGCAAGAGCGTCAAGGCCAAAAAAACACCCCTCCTACAACAACTGATTAACCAGAGTTTTCTCTTTCGCGGACTAGAGGAAACTTGGTTAAGTCAGTATCTCGATGCAGACAATCTCAAGTTAGAGACGCTATTTTCCAATCGTCCCGTCTATACGGCTTTTCTACCCGATGAATTTCTAGATGTTTTGTATGTGATTTTGGATGAGGGTGTAATCGTCGTCCGCAGCACTCCCCTCGACCGGATTATTGCCATTACCTACCCCGGCGGCTGTTTTGGTATGAGGAGTTTACCCTTTAGTTATGGTTTAGCCAGTCGCGCCTTTCCCTGTTTGGTGGAATCCTATAAAACTACCCACGTCCTGAAAATTCCCTTATCGGCACTAGAAAAGATTTACAACGATAACGAAAGTTTTCGTCAACGGTACTGTTTTTTATTTGAATTACAGCAAAAATTCGAGTATCATTTGCTTAATTGCAGTAGCTATCCACCCCAAGCTGTAGCCACTTTACTCAGAGCTTTAATCTATCAAGAAAGAGAATTAGGCAGTCAACCGAGTGCCGAAAATATCTATACTTTTGATTTATCCGTCGATGTGATTGCTCGCGCTTGTCAACTCAATCAACGTACCGTCGAACAGGTATTAAAAGGATTGCAAACCGTGGGATTAATTGCCTCAGAATCAACGGGGGATTTAATTCGGGTACTGGATGCCGAGGGTTTAAAAGAAGTGTACAGTGCCACCAGAGATAAAGTTAATTGGTGGCCTCTAAAGTAAGTAGGGTTGGCCCTATTTACCCTTGCAATTGACAGCGCTTTAAGGCATCTTCGGCAGCCGCTTTGGTGGCATCCTGTTTCCGTTTACCTTTACCTGTACCATAGAGAAGATGATTAACCCGCACTTCGGCAGTAAATTCCCTAGCGTGGGGGGGTCCTGTAACATCAATGATCGCATATTCTGGATTAGAGGCGAAATTGGCCAGCGCCCACTGTTGAAAGAGATTTTTGGCATCGATAAAAGATGGCGATTCCGATTGTTGAGAGACTAAATGAGAGGCTACAGGGATAAAAAGTTGGTGCAGATAGTTTTTAACCGCATTTAACCCTGAATCTAGATAATAAGCCCCAATTATCGCTTCAAAACTGTCCGCTAATAGGGTAGGATTCGATCGCCCCCGATCTTTAATTGCCCCCTTCCCCAAACGCATTAACTCCCCTAGGCCGATTTCAAGGCCCAATTGCGCTAATTGTTCTTCTTTGACCAAATTTGACCGCAAACGGGTTAATTCTGCCTCGTTCATGGCGGGATATTTTTGATACAATAGTTCGCCCACCAAAAAAGCTAAAATCGCATCGCCCAAAAATTCTAGGCGCTCGTTATTTTCCGTCAATTCGGACTGTTCATTGACATAGGAACGATGGGTTAAAGCTTGGGTGAGAAGGAGAGCATTTTGAAAAGGAGGCAAACAAGACATTACAGAAATGATCAAGTCAAGGGCATTTCTGATCTTAATCCGACCCCACCCCGAATAGATGAGACGAACGATCCTTTTTTTACTGTTTTTTCCGGCTAGTTTAGGCATAATCTCCCAAATCTTCTCACCGGAAAACCTATCCGCTGCCATTCTTGCCCTAGGTACCCTGGGGATCTGTCTTGAACAGGCCCGCATGGCCGCAGTAGATCTGGGAGAAATTGCCCAATTTCAGCAAAAAACCAGCGATCCTCGCCTCGATCGCTTTTTTATCGTCACAATTAGTACAATTGTTTTAGAATTATCGGGCTTTTATGTGGCTGCCCTCTGGATAGGATGGGGGGCCCTAATAGTTTTAGTCAGTCAAATTTGGTTTCATTGTTTAGCCAAAATTCAACTGCAGCCAAGCACGGAAAAAATTATTGACCATGGCATAGTGCCACGTTTACCCATATTACTCGCTGACGGAATCGGGATAATCTTCCTGGCTTTCTGGTTAGCCAAAATCGCCCCCCTAATTATGGCCATGACTTTAACGGCAATGTTATTAATCTACGGCTCTATTAAATATCTTTTCAACTGATAATATAGCAGTTATCTTAATGGTGAGATAACTTCTATATTATTAAACTTTTAGTTGCTTGTCCCTGTAGAATTGCCCTCAATCCATTCGTAAAAAGCCATAGATTCCGGGGGACAACGGCTGCATCCTCCGCATTTTTCTAGGGAAATCAGGCGAATTCGCCCTTTTTTAAGCAAGCGATCGAGCATGGGACTTAAGGCATCTGCTGACATCCGAAAGTGTGTGGATAAGTCAGATAGAGATGCTTTCTGATTTTTGGCAAGATAAGCCTGTATATCGGTTAAAATCATCTTTTCAAATAAAGTTGGGGGAATGGGGAATGGGGAAGTGGGGAAGTGGGGAAGTGGGGAAGTGGGGAAGTGGGGAAGTGGGGAAGTGGGGAAGTGGGGAAGTGGGGAAATTTTAACTAAAACCCTAAACCCCCAAAACCCTAAAACCCCAAAACCTGACCACTGATAACTGAAATTAAATTGCCGGACGGTTGATTTTTCGGGGACGGAGATTTTTTAAGGTGAATAAAACCCCGACTACGGTTAAACCCATCAAGACTATCCAAAAGAGAGAAAACCCTGGATGTCGAGAAAAAGTGGCGATTTGATAGAAGCAAGTGGCAACAATATAGGCCATTCCTGTGGTCCAGAGGGCAATAAAAGCAGTCCAACCGGCATTAGTTTCGCGATATACTGCCGATGTGGCCGAAACACAGGGAAAATAGAGCAGAACAAACAAGAGATAGGCAAAAGCACCCGCTTGACCATCAAATCTTTTCGCCATTGCCCCAAAGATTCCTAAATCTACCTCTTGCTTCTCGGCAGCCGTTTTTTGATCTTGCAGATCACCAATATTTAAACCCAAGGGATCAAGTAATTGATTGGGTAATTCCGCTAAATTGGCGGGAATAGTGGCAATAGCTCGGTTAATTTGCCCCCAAAAGTCGAATTTTACCTGTGCTGCCCCCTTATTCGGGTTATCTTCCCCTGCTAGTTGGCTGTAAATCGAGTTTAATGTGCCTACCATTGCTTCTTTGGCAAAAACTCCCGTAAAAATGCCCACTGTTGCCGGCCAATTTTCCGGTTCTAGTCCCATGGGTGAGAAAATAGGAGTTACAGCTTTACTGGTAGCACTTAAAACCGATCGCTCGCTGTCTTGATTACCAAAAGAACCATCAAAACTGACGGAGTTGAGTAGTCCCAAAATCATTACCATTAAAACGATAACTCGTCCAGCTTTCCATAAAAACGCTTGCAGACGTTCCCAAGTACGAATTAAAACCCCTTTCAGACGCGGTAGATGATAGGGAGGCAATTCCATAATAAAGTGACTGACTTCTCCCTTGAGTAGGGTTTTTTTCATCACCAATCCCGTCAAAATAGCGGCGAGAATTCCTAAGATATAAAGACCAAAAACGATGTTTTGACCACCTATGGGGAAAAAAGCCGCCGCAAATAGCGCATAAACAGGTAATCTTGCCCCACAGGACATAAACGGGTTCATCATAATCGTCATTAAACGATCGCGAGAATTTTCTAAGGTCCTGGTGGCCATAATTGCCGGCACACTGCAACCAAATCCCACTAGCATGGGGACAAAGGATTTACCCGGCAATCCCACCAAACGCATCAATCGGTCCATGACGAAGGCTGCCCGGGCCATATAGCCAGAATCCTCTAAAATTGACAAAAAGAGGAACATAAAGCCAATTACGGGGATAAAAGTGGCGACGGTTTGCACACCTCCCCCCGCTCCATCAGCGAGCAGAGCAATTAGCCAACCCGGGGTAGAGATTTTTTGTAAAACTTGGGCAAAACCATCGACAAAGATAGTCTGGGCAGTTAAATCGAAGAAATCGATAAAGGCAGCACTAACATTGATGGTAAACAAGAACATTAGGTACATTACGCCCAAAAATATCGGAATTCCCAACCAGCGATCGAGAACAATCCGATCAATGCGAACGGCAAAGCCGCGCCAAAGGCGAACGGACATGGTATCATTTATCTGTCCAGTCCGTTGAGTGGCTCCCTGGGTAACTTGTTGAATAAAGCCATAACGAGTATCAGCAATTAAAATATCGAGGTCTTCCCCCAAAACTTGGTGTATTTGTCGTCTATGCTTGACGATAATGCTTAATAGTTCCTGTGAACGCAATTCTGGGGCGATGCGATCCTCGTATTGCAGTAGATTTAAAGCCGTCCATCTTGGCTCAACGATCCTTTTACTGCTATGGTCGTTAATGTAGGCAACAATCTCGTTCAGAGCTTCCTCAATTACCGCAGGATAAGCGACATAAGCGGCAGTATGGCTAATATTACTGACTAATTCCCCAATTTTTTGCTTTAATTCCCCGATTCCCTCCCCTTTAACCGCACTAATCGGCACGACAATTGCATCCATGCGATCGCTTAAGAGTTGCGGATTAACCACAATACCCCTAGTTTTGGCCACATCCATCATATTCAGGGCAATCAACATCGGTAAACGCATCTCCATGATTTGGGTAGTAAGGTAGAGATTGCGCTCTAAATTGGCAGCATCGACGATATTAATCACTAAATCCGCTTCTCCTGACAGCAGATAGTCCCTAGCGACTAATTCATCCATTCCTGTCTCCCCTTCTTCCACATCGAGGGAATAGACTCCGGGTAAATCCACCAGGGTGATATCTTCCCCGTTAACTTGAAATCGTCCCTCTTTGCGATCGACTGTTACTCCCGGCCAGTTGCCGGTGCGTTGATTGGCCCCCGTGAGAGCATTAAAAAGGGTAGTTTTGCCACAGTTAGGATTGCCAATTAAGGCGATAATCGGTTTGACCATAATTAGGATATTGAGTGACGAATAGGCTTAGATGATTAAATTTAGCTTTTTGGGTCTATTTCTTCGACGATTAAAGTGTCTGCCTCCTGTTTTCGCAGACTGAGATGAAATCCCCGCACTTGAATCTCGACGGGATCCCCCAAAGGTGCGACACGAATGACGGTAAACTCTGTCCCCGGAGTTAATCCCATTGATAACAATTTTCCTTTGTATCCTCGCAATGCTCGGTCATAACCGACAACTTTACCCGCTTTTCCTATGGGTATCTCCCGCAGAAATGTTCTTACTTCAGGTAGGTCTTTTTTAGACTCCAGTTTTTTCGGTTGACTGTCACTAACGAGGATTTTTTCCGCCATTTCCGCCCCGATAGCGATACGATTGTCTTGAATGCCAATTAAAACTGATCCCCTCGGTTGGGAGCTAATTACCTGTAATTGAATGCCGGGGTTTAATCCCATACCTAGGAGTCGATTGATCCCTCCTGTCCCCTGAAATCCCACTAACCAGACGGTTTTTCCCATGGCAACTTCTGCTAAAGGATAAGTGGCAGCCAACTCATTACCCCTGGGAGTGGCATTATCTAATTCTGCCTCTTTACCACCCCAAGGGGAAAATTGGGCTTTATTTGGCGATTTTTCTGGTTTTTCTGGTTCATTAGGTCTAATTTTATCGTCCATGCTTTTCTTATCTCCAAAGGCAAAGAAGGTCTTTCATTCAAGAGTGACAATAATTCCTTGATAGCTCATCGAGTTTACTTCAGTAGCCAAAGGGTGATAACTGCGCTAATGTCAGCCTCAGTCAACGGTTTTGAAACTGTCTAAGACTTGTGATCGCTAAAATAAATGCTAATTATTCTCAATTACCAGTGTAATCCAAAAGGGGAGACAGGAACGAAAAATATTTCTTTAAAAAAAGTCACAAGTCTCCGGTAATACTAAATCCGGTTATTAAAGAATGATTATTTATTCCCCCTATTGCCTGTCCTCATAAGTAGCCTATGCTCAACGGATTTAGTATAACTGGCGATCGCTGATATTGGAAAATCTTCTTAATAGATATCCTGCAAAATTCTCCCTTGCAAGCGAGATAGTTAGTAAAAGTATAGTCAAATATAGACAGACTGAATTCCATTTCAGAAATTCCCTTCACTTTTACTTCGAGAGATTAATTCTCCTTGGGTGAACTACGCACCTCTCTATCCCA